>NZ_WKDB01000092.1:0-20846 GCF_021606215.1 Pseudomonas sp. PA-5-4B
CTGCGTAGCAGTCCCATTTTTGGGGCCGCTTCGCGCCCCAGCGGGAGCAAGCTCCCTCGCCACAGAAGCCGGGTTTTCCAACAGCCATTTCCGCCAATAAAAGAGGGGAGTGTGAATCGAGCATCACGCCTATCACCGCGTACCTTAGTCGAGAATACAAGCGCCAGTTTGGCGAGCCGCCTAGAAAGAACGTTGTGAACATCAAGACCGCCAGGCAGTAGCCGCCCCAAAAACCAGAAAACCCGCCAAAGCGGGTTTCCTTACAGCTCACATCACCTCAACTCACAGCAGGCACATCAAACCCGCGCCGCTCCATCACCGTAAACACATCCGACACGTCCTGGATCATGATCCGCGCGGTATTGGCGACGGTATTAACGTCATGCTCGGCGTAGTCGGACACATTGGAACAAGCCATCAGGTGCAGGTAGGCGAGGGCCGCATTGAGACGCTCGCTGGCGCAGGCGTGGAGCTCGCTGAGCGGTGCGTCGCTGTCGATGAGCAGGACAGGGTATTCGGTTGCGGTTTGGGACATGGGGGTGAAGCGGCGGGGCGGGTGTTGAGTAGTCATGGTAATAGTCCTTAAAAAGAAAAATTGCCACCTTTTGCTGCGAAACAAACGGGTGGCAGCTGTGCGCGGGTTCGCAGACCGGAGGACTATTACCAGACCCGGCAGACCCGAAGGTCTCCCACGCACAACCGCCATAAAACGAGAGACAGCTGTGAATCGGCTGCGTCGAGTTTGACGGTACAGGTAATAGTTTTTAGGGCTGCGAAACCCTGTCGCTGGCCAAGGCTGGCGACGGGGCGAACTATAAGGTGTGGGTAGCCAGGGTGCAACTGAGAGGATGTATCAACCTCAGTCATTAACTTTTCCATCCCTAGGTCAGGAAGATCTGGCTAGTTTCACAGGCCAGCGCAGTCAAGTGCGTTCGGCCTGCACAGTCGTTTGCAGCGGGAGCCTCAGTAGGTCTGCGTGCATAGCTGGCAGAAATCTCCTGATTGGCTACTAGCGTTACCTGGTGCAAATAGCTTAGATCCATCGAAGGTGAACGGCGGCAAACGGCCAGAACCGGTCATTCATACGCGTCTACCAAGTTGGCATTCAGAACGGCGCGACAGGCTAGAACCTACTATTCAGTGCAGTCGTCCTGTAAATCGCTCTTCAGGGGATCCGGCAGCTAAAACGGCTTCGGCTTTTATCAGCGTGCTATCGAAATCTGCCGGCTTATCCAGCCCTATCCGTGCGCTGGTGCAGTAAAGCGTTTTATAACCAGGTCCCGCTAACACCGGGCAAGTTGTCTGAATACACGGGGAGTCGATCACGCTGTCAACTTTGCCGTCAGTCGCGTAACGCACGACTCTGCTACCGCCCCATTCCGCATTCCAGAGAAAGCCCTGCGCATCAATACAAGAACCGTCTGGAGCACCCTGACCGTTGACTGTATTGAATACACGCTGGTTTTCTAGCGACGGGTAATCGCAGCAGAAAATGCATTCTTGCAGGGAGTCCGCGTAGTACATGGTGGAACCGTCCGGGCTAAAACAGATGCTGTTCGGGATCGCCACTTCGGGAAGGTCCAGCGTTTCAGTCTTGAGCGTCGCGGCATTGAACCGGTGAAATCGCCCTATAGTTTGCACCGGCTCACCGGCATCCATAGTGCTAAACACAAAGTTGCCCATACGGTCGCAGCGGCCATCATTGATCCGGGTTCCTGCCACGCCAGGGGTGGCTGTGATTTTGCTGAAACGACCAGTGCTCAGGTTGTAGTAGCCCAGGCAGGATGCCAGTCCCATCAGCAATATGTCTTCGTCTGCCGTGAGGGCAAATGACCCTAGCGGCTCTGGCAGGGACCAACGCTGCACTTCGCCGTTTTCGGGGTCCAGAGCACGCAACTCGCAACCGGAGATGTCGGTCCAGAACAGGCGTTCGGTTCTTTCACACCAGATAGGGCACTCGCCAAGAAGACTTGTGGTGCCGGTTAGGGTTTTAAACATGGTTGCGTCCTACGAAACAGGATGGGGCAAACAAGGCAGTCAGTTGGAGAAAAGCGCTGACCACCTATCACCGAACAAGGCGATTGCCAGGCCTGCGAGCATCACCATCGCCCCGGCCAACTTGACGAGAGACACCGGCCTTTCCGATGCCCCCATCAATCCGAAATGATCGATAACCAGTGAAGAGATAATCTGACCTGCGATAGCGAGGCCCAGCAGGGCTGACAGACCGATTTTTGGCGCAAGCACCACATAACTAAGCAAGGCACCGGCACCCAGCAGACCGCCCAACAGGCTCCACCAGGGCTGGGCAGGTATAGCCGCCAGTGAGGCCACTATCCCGCCGCGCATCAATGAAAAGAAGCCCAGGCATACCGCACCTGCAGTAAATGAGAACAGCGCCGCCGCTACGGAATCTCCACCCACACCTTTAGCGAGTTGACCATTCAGCGTGGTCTGCAGGGTAATGCCAAGCCCCGCGGCGATGGCCAGCAGGTAGTAAGCTGCGTTCATCTCGCGCCCCCTTACTTGGCTGACTCAAGCGGCATGAATGTCTCGGCAAAAATATCGGGCTGGTAGCCTGCGGCAGCAAACAGATGCTCACGGGACTCGTCGATTGCTGCACGCAGCCTTGCGCTGTCCACGCCCAGCACCTTGCCGCCGCGTTTGACGATGCACCCGCCAATCATGACTGTGTCGACATTGCTGCGTTCGGCCGCGTGTACCACGGTGCCGAATGCGTTGCCTGACGGGTAAAGGTTGATGTCCTGCGTGTTTATAAGGATCAAGTCGGCCTGTTTGCCGGGGGCCAGGCTGCCGACTTTCTCCTGCAATCCGGCGCAGGCAGCGCCGTCGAGAGTGGCGGCTTTGAGCAGGCCATGAGCAGGCAGGGTCACCGGATGATGTTCTGCGCCGCAGCAGCGCTGCTGATGCATGCCCATGACGCGCTGCAGGTAGAAAGCCACCCTCATCTCCATGAACATGTCACCGCTGTAGGAGGTTTCGTTATCGACACTCAGCCCCGGGCTGATGCCGTGGCGCTGGGCCGACTGCATGGCGAACATTCCATCTTCAATGCCGTAGTGGGCATCTGAACGCGGGCATACGTTGACCCGCACGCCAGCCTCGCTAAGGATTTTCCAGCCGGCGTCCGGCAGCGAGGTGCAGTGGTTGAAGATGTTATCGGGACGCAGCAGGCCCTCGCGATGCAAACCCTCCAACTCAGCTGCCATGTCCCCGCCAAAAAATTCGGTGATGATCGGCAGCCCCAGACGCCTGGCCTCAGCCCACAGCTCAGGTTCAAGCTGTGCCATCACCGCCAGCGAGAGCAGCGGGTTGTCACCGTTATTGACGTATTTTTCCTGGAGACGCTCCAGGTTGCCGGGCCAGTGGGCTTTGTCCCACTCACCGGAAACTGGCGCACCGGAGGCGTGTACAGATCGGATACCAGCATCAAGCAGCGCCTCTACCGCAGCATCGGAGTGCGCGCCGGTACGGCTGTTGTGCGAGTTATCGACCACGGTCGTGATGCCCGCATCGATGCAGCCCAATGCAGTCAGCAGGTTGCCGATATACATGTCAGCCGGGCGATAGTATTTGGCGAACGAGAAGTGCGTGGCGTTGCAGTAGTCTTCCAGGGTTTCGGCATTCGGATTGATTCGACGCAGTTGGCCCTCCCATGAGTGACGATGCGTATCGACCATGCCAGGCATGGCAATCATACCGGATGCCTCGATAACAACGGCGTCGCCAGCCTCGATGTTTTCACCTATGGCCGTGATGGTGCTGCCTTCGATAAGGATATCGCCGCGCGCCAGATTGCCAATATCGCCATCCATGCTCAGCACAGTGGCGCCGCGGATAAGGGTGCGGGCGGCCGGAGCGGCCGGGGCCTGCACAATGCTGCGGTTATATTTAGCCATTTTCTGTACACCTCTTCAAATTTCGTTGGAAGCAATGTACGCAATGCGGTACCGCGGGAAAAAGATGGTTAAACTGTTTTTATTATTCAATATTTACGAATAATAACGACTTCCCCCGATCACTGCTTTGAGGTTGCTAACAGTCATGGACCGTATTCAAGCGATGCAGGTTTTCGTACGTGTGGCTGAAGCAGGAAGCTTTATCCAGGCGGCGCAGACGCTCTCACTGCCGGCCTCGACAGTTACCAGCAGCGTTAAAAGTCTTGAGAAGTACTTGCAGGTACGCCTGCTGAACAGAACAACGCGGCGTGTCAGCCTGACCTCTGAGGGCGCACAATATTTGGCGCAATGCCGGGAAATATTGGAGCTGATCGAACACACAGAGACCAGCCTGACGGATTCCGTAAAACGGCCACAGGGGCGTTTGCGTGTCGATATGCCGGGTGGCATTGCACACTTCATCGTCATGCCAAACCTGCAAGACTTCTACAGGCGCTACCCAGATATCTACCTGATGATAGGCGTCAACGATCGGCAGGTTGATCTGGTTCAAGAGGGTGTCGATTGCGTTATTCGTACAGGCGAGCTCGATGACTCAACGCTCGTTGCGCGCCCACTCGGTCGGTTTCGCTGGGTAACCTGTGCGTCTGCCGCCTATCTCGAAGAGAACGGCACTCCGCAAAATCCGCAAGATTTGTCTCACCACCGGGCCATCCATTACTTCTCGGGCCGCGCAAGGCAAGCAGGTGAAATGCGTTTTGCCCGTGGTACCGAAAAAATCTCAGTCCCGGTGAACGGCACAGCGGCCGTCAACGAGACTGGGCTTTACATCAAAATGTGCCTTGAAGGCTTCGGGCTGGTGCAGCTCGCTGAGAATGTGGTCAGCGAGCATCTGCGAGAAGGGCGACTGGTCGAAGTGCTTGCTGACTGGCAGCCCGCATCGGTTCCTGTGCACCTGCTATACCCGCATCAGCGCTTTTTATCGCCAACTGTGAGCGCATTCGCTGACTGGATTGCTGGGCTTGTTCGCGACGATGATTCAGCAGATTCAAGTTGAACGTTGCGCCCGGCCAGCATGCCGGTGAATGCGCCGGCTACGGAGATTGCGGCTGTGATCAGCAGCGGTGCTGTCCAGCCACCGGTCCAGTCGTGCAGTTGGCCCAGCAGCAAGGGGCCTGCGGCTGCCATCAGGTAGCCGACGCACTGCGCCATTCCTGAAAGTGCCGCCGTGTCACCGGCATTTTTTGTGCGCAAGCCGATGAAGGTCAGGCCGAGCATCATGCTGGCACCAGAGCCGAAGCCCAGGACCGCGGCCCACAACATGGCGTAGTCTGGCGCGTAAATGAGCCCGATCAGGGATGAGGCGGTTAACAGGCTGACGGTAGCGGCTGCCAGTTTCTGGTCTTTGAGACGACGAAGCGTGGCCGCCAGAATCAAGCCGGGAATGGCCGTGGTCAGTTGAAGCGTGCCGTGTACCGTGCCTGCTTGCTCCGGGGATATGCCATGGTCCATCAGAATGGTCGGCAGCCAGCCGACGGCGACATAAAAAGGCATCGCGTTCAGCCCCATGAACAGCGTGACCTGCCATGCCAGCGGCGAACGCCAGACGGCCACGGTTGGCGCTTGTTTCGGACCGGACAGATTTACGTGTTCGTGTTTTTTCAACTGCGGAAGCCACACCACCATCGCCAACAGAGGGGCTGCGACCAACAAACTCAGGGCAATCGGCCATTCCCATGATTGGGTCAGCGGAATTATCACAGCTGAACCGACAGCGCCTGCTGCGCCCATTGTGATGGAGTAAGCGCCGGTCATGGACGCCATTTTTGTTGAAAAGTCGCGTTTGATCAGGCCGGGCAGCAGCACGTTGCCCAGGGCGATCCCGGTGCCTATCAATACCGCACCGGCGTACAACGCCCAGGCACTGCCTGCGGAGCGGAGCAGGATGCCCGCTGAAATGACCAACAGTGCACCGAAAAGCGTGCGCTCGATGCCGAACCTGCGGGCGACCGATGCGCTGAGCGGGGAGAAGGCTGCAAAGGCAAGTAATGGCAGTGAAGTAAGCAGGCCTAGAGCTGAGGCGCTCAAGCCAAAATCATTCTGGATCAGCGGCAAAACGGGCGCGATGCTGGTAAAGGGAACGCGCAGGTTCACGGCGATAAGCAGAATGCCTGCGACGAGCGCGATGGCATGCCACTTGTTTTTTGTATCTGACATATTCTTTATCTGTCCTCTTAAAAGAAGACAAATGTAGAGAACTTCAGAATCGTCTAATATAGATATCAAGACACCTGATATCTAAATTATGCCAAGCTCAAAAAATGTCGTTTCCTCGCCGGAAGATTTCGATTCAGACCTTTTCGCCCAGGCAGCGATTGCGCTCAAGGTTGCGCCTGACCTCAATGGTTCGGGTGCCCGTCCGCATGATCATCGCAAAGGCCAGCTGATCCTGTCTTTGCATGGCGCAGTGAGCTGTGAGGTGCAAAATGCACTCTGGCTTGTCCCTCCCCAGCACGCCGTATGGATCCCGGGCGGCACGCCGCACAGTTGCCGAGTGACCGAAAACGCCCGGACCTGCTTTCTGTTCGTTGAGCCCGGTGCGGCAGCCATGCCTGAAGAATGCTGCACGGTTGCCATTACGCCCCTTGTTCGGGAGATGATCCTGCATCTCGCTGAACAGGAACCTGCTTACGATTCCGAGGGCAAGACAGCGCGGCTGGTTGCAGTGCTGCTTGAGCAGCTTTCCGATGCTCCGCTGAAAGAGCTGCATTTGCCGATATCAGACCACCCCAAGATCAAACAAATCGCGGATATGCTCTTCTCCGATCCAGGCGACCGAACCACGTTGCGCGAGTGGGCCACTCGGCTTGCAACCAGTGAGCGAACGCTGGCCAGGCTTGTAGAAAGCACGACCGGGCTGAGCTTCGGACGCTGGCGTCAACAATTGCATTTGATGATCGCACTGAGTCATTTGGCGGAGGGGGTATCCGTGCAACGTGTGGCGGGCATCCTGGGATATGACTCTGTTAATGCATTCATCACTATGTTCAAGAAAGCACTGGGTAAACCGCCTACTCAGTATTTTTCCTCTCTGCGCTAGTGCTCTGCTGGCTGATACAAAGCGCCGAGGCTGTAGAACGATCTGTCTGCTATTGGCCGATTGCTGACTGTAAAGAAGGTCTGCAAGCGGCTATCAGCGACATTACCGCTTTTTGCCTTACGCCCACTGCACGCAGCCAACCTCGTCGGCGTTAACCCTATTTTTAGCTTGCTGAAACGTTTCATCAAGTTTATAAAAATGGCACAACTCCAAGAAAGGCTGCCGCCATGACCCCGCTCAAACTCTTCGTTGCCCTCAGCGCACTGTCCGCTGCCTCCCACGCCATGGCCTGGGATTACGTTCTGCTCGACACCGACAAAGCCGCCCAGAGCTGGCAGATCACCAGCCAGCAACTCGGGATAAAAACCGACAAGCCCTTCAGCGTTACCCTGCGTACCTTGCACGGCGGTCGCCAGGAGGGCGTCAGCATCGTCGACATTGATAACGGCACCATGAAACTCTCGGTAGTGCCGACTCGCGGCATGAACGTCTTGCAGGCCTCGGTCGGCAGTGTGCGCATGGGCTGGGATTCCCCGGTCAAGGAAGTGGTCAATCCGTCCTTCATCGAACTCAATGGCCGCGGTGGTCTGGGCTGGTTGGAAGGTTTCAATGAACTGGTCGCCCGCTGCGGATACGAATGGGTCGGCCACCCCGGCGTCGACAACGGCGAACTTCTGACCCTGCACGGTCGGGCCGCCAACATTCCTGCGAACAAAGTCACGCTGCATATCGATGAAAAACCACCGTACGCCATCACCCTGCGCGGCGAATTGAAAGAGCAGGCGTTCAAGAAGGTCGACTTCTCGGTCGCGACCGAACTGGTCACCGAACCCGGCAGCGTCGTGTTCGCCCTCAACGACACCCTGACCAACAACGGCGACTATCCGAAGGAATACCAGGCGCTGTATCACAGCAACTTCAGCACCCCGTTCCTGGAGCAGGGCGCTCGTTTCGTCGCGCCGGTGAAACAGGTATCGCCGTTCAACGACAAGGCCAAGGGCGATCTGCCCGACTGGCAAACCTACCGCGCACCGACCAAGGACTACGACGAAACGGTTTACAACGTGGTGCCGTATGCCGATGCCAAGGGCGATACGTT
Source organism: Pseudomonas sp. PA-5-4B (assembly GCF_021606215.1). Lineage (NCBI taxonomy): Bacteria > Pseudomonadati > Pseudomonadota > Gammaproteobacteria > Pseudomonadales > Pseudomonadaceae > Pseudomonas > Pseudomonas sp. PA-5-4B. The sequence continues at coordinate 8,120 of NZ_WKDB01000092.1, forward strand.
GACCGTGTTGCATAACAAGGCCGGCAGCCTGGGCGTTTCGGTCGGCTTCAATACCCAGACACTGCCGGTGTTTTCCCTGTGGAAAAACACCGACACCCAAGGCCAGGGCTATGTCACAGGGCTGGAGCCGGGGACAAGTTTTTCCTACAACCGCCGTTATCAACGGCCACTCAACCTGGTACCGACGATTGGGCCCAAGGAACACAAGCAGTTCCGCATCAGCTACAGCTTGTTAGCGGATAAGGCAGCGGTGGATAAGGCCCTGAAGCAGGTGAGCGAGATTCAGGATGGGCGGGAGACTGAAGTGCGGCAGACGCCGTTGGTTGATCTGACCAAGGAGTGACTCCGGCTGGAGCATTGTCGGCCGATATTGCAGCTCCTCGGCCAAGTGTCGCGTCTGATTCCGTTGGCTTGTTCAAGGTCCGCCCGCGAGCGCGCGACCTTGAGCCTGCGACTGGCAGCAATAGATCAATGCCCTGCGGATGTCATCGGACAGCGCTCACTGATGCTCTGGATATATACAGTTTGACTGTATATATTTGAGATTCTACGCATTCAAGCATCAGGTGGCGTTATGTCAGCAGTGAACAAAGCTATCGTCCGTCGTTTCAATCAGAAGGTTATTGAGAACTGCGACCGCCACGAATTTGAAGTGCTCGTGGCGCAAGATTTCATAAACCATTCAGCGGCGGCGGGGCAAGACGGCGGTCGGGAAGGTCTATGGCATACCTTTCACAATGTTCTGCATCCGGGCTTGTCCGACCTCCAGGTCGAGGTGCTGGATCAGGTTGCTGAAGACGATAAGGTGACGACCCGAAAGCGCATTACCGGCCGCCACTCCGGGGTGATTGCTGGGATACAGGCAACGGGACGTGAAGTGTCCATTGATATCATCGACATCGTTCGCATCCGCAACGGCCAATATGTCGAGCACTGGGGCGTCAATTCGTTGCCGAGTGTGCTATCGGCTTTGCGCTCAGGTTGACTGATCGTTTGGCGCGGCGGCAATCAATTGCTCCAGGATTCTGACCGCAGCTTCGAGTGTTTGCAGCTGTGACGCGGTGGTTTTTTCCTTAAGCTGGCGTGCCAGCCAGTCACTGCGCTGAAGACGACTGTGTTCAAGCGCAGCTCGACCAGCGTGCGTCAGCTCAAAAAGCTGCTTTCGTGCATCGCTCGGATCAGGACCTCGTGTAACCCGCTGCTGCTGCTCCAACTGGGCGATAACCAGCCGCATGCTTTGATGCTTGACGTGACGATGTGCAGCAAGCGCGCTTATGCTCGCGGGGCCATGACGGTCAAGCAAACCTAGCGTTTCAGATTGTGCCGAGGACGGTGTGTCCGACCCACTGCGCACTTCCCGGACAAGATTGCCGACTACTCTTCGCAGATCTTCGGCTAACTGTTCAACGGTCTCTTCAAAAGAAGCAGAGTAATGATTGGGAGATTCTGAAGGGGAGGACAATGGGCTTTCTCAGATGTGGTTGAGCAGACGAGCATACATGAGTTCAGAATGACCGCTTCTGATCAGGAGCTGTCCATCGTCAACGACTGCTTTTGGGCCGGTTTCAGCCAGTCACAATGGGCCGTAACCGACCGAGGCGTAAGCACCGATTGTTGGGGGCTGCCGACATTACCGAGTGAATTGACGTTGCCGAAGACCTCCCGCAGTCGCTCCTGCACTAGCCTTCCAGCGTTCGCAGTTTTTCCTCGAAGTAGCGAATTTGCGCAGCATCATCGGGGTCGACCTGCCTGAGTAGCTGAAGCGCTTTTGTATACGCATCGCGCGCCTTGGCGGTGTCGCCTTGAGCCTCATAAACTCTTGCAAGGTTGAAGTAGCGCAAAATCACCTTGGGGTGGTTCTCTCCGAACGTTGCGCGGTCACTGTTCAGGGCCTTAGTCAAAAAGGCTTCAGCTTTGTCGTACTGGCCCAGGCCGCGATAGGCGTCGCCGAGGTTGTTCCAGCGGATGGCGACCGTGGGATGGTTGGGGCCACGCAGGGCCATGTCGATATCCAGTGCTTGTTGAAAAAGCGGCAACGCGGCCTTGTGGTTGCCCTGGACGTTATAGGCGTTTCCCAGATTGTTCAGGGCGGTGGCTACCGAAGCGTCGTGTTCTCCCAGCCGCTTTCTTAACGCGATATTTTTGCGCAGGTTTTCGAAACCCTCTTCATACCTGCCCAGTTTGCTCTGCGCGGTACCGATGTTGTTGTAGCTGTCGGCAATCTGCAGGTCATCTGCGGCGAGTACCGCGAGGCGCATTTTCAAGGCTTTTTCATAGTAGCCAAGAGCAATTTCGAGATTGCGTTGTCGTTCGTGGAAATAGCCGAGGTTGTTCCAGTAGGTCGCCTGTTGCGCGATGGATGCCTGCCCGTTTTGTTTGGCCGCCTCTATTGCCTGGGTGACCAGGTGGATCGCGGTGCGGTCATCGCCCAGCACGTAGACTGCCAGCGCCTTGATATTCAATACCTCGGAGTTGTCGGGGTCGGTTTCAAGCACGCGGTCCGCTTCCTCAATGGTCGCCTGGTATTGTTCCGCCTCGAAAAGGCTTACTACTTTGTCGCTCGCCACTACGGAGGCAGCTTCAGCACAAAACATGATGAAGAGCAGTGGTAACGGTAATAGAGCCTTGAGCCCACGAATGTGCATGGAAGTCCTTTTGTTTGAAACGCAGAACGGGCACAACCAACCCATCACTGACAAAAAATGATGCTGGCCGTGCCCGGCCGTAAAAGTCACAAGTCCAGGGCCAACGCTGCAAGCTTTGCCACGCCAATGGGGGTATCCAGCTCCATGTTGTCCTCGAGCATCCAGGCTGCTGACAATCCGGCCCAGGCAAGCACCCATTGCAATAACCGGTGTCGATCAATGTTGGAGGCTTGTGTCACGATACCGATCCGGCGCGCGAAACAACTTGGCGCCAAAGCGCTTTTGCTATCGGGATTGCAGAAAATATTCGCGTAATCGAAGCCGCGCTCACCGTAGAGTCCCTTAGGGTCGATAGCGAGCCACCCCTTAGCTCCGAAGTCCAACACATTGCCGTGGTGGATATCCCCATGCAATACCCTGATGTCACGCGGGGCATCCAGAAGTTCGCGAGCCGTTTTGGCGCATTGTTCAAAGACCCCTCGGTGCGTTGCCGCCGCGCTCCATAAGGCTTCGAACCGTAGCTCCAGTGGGACTAAAGCAGGAGCCGGTTTTGCAAGGGGTGTGTGAAGGCGGCCAGCCACAGCACAGAGTATGCGAGTAGCCTCGTCGTCCTCGCCGCAGTTCACCATCTGCGTAAGTGAGACCGGGCTGGTCGCGCGCTCCATCAATAAGGCCTCGCCATCATGTGCCAGCACGGGTGCCGCCCCTTCACCGTCCCACCAAGCCATGAGTAGATTGCCTGCTTGCTCCTCCGGCTCTTGCGAGATTTTGAGCATGGCTGGCATGCCATGGTGACGAACAGGCAGTAGGTTGCCATTCAATGAGCCGAAAGCATCACCGTCGATCGTCAACGCCCATCGTTTCAAGTATTGATCAAACATCAGCGCTTAATTCTCGCTCTTACTGGAACAATCATTATGAATGACGGGGGCATAAGGCTAAATGTCTTCTTTTGGCCGATTCTGCCCAATTACGCTCCCCATCCACATCACTCGAACTGAGCCCTTACGTACTTTCGATTATTGCGTAACCGTGAACCGAAACGCCTGTTCTTGCAGCCCCGCCTTAATCAAAGCAGCCAATTGCTGGGCCGCCGCAGTGGGCTCGCTGCCACCGCTGTGCAGCACATAACCAAGGCTTGGCACGACGGGTAAGCCAGAAACCACACTGAGATGGCTCGGCAGCCCAATGCGGGTACGCAGCGTCACGCCCAACCCGGCGGCGACGGCTGCCCAGATTCCCGCCACGCTGGGGCTGGTGAGGGCGATGCGCCAGGGTATTTGCGCGGCGTCCAGCGCCTGGGTGGCGGCGCTGCGGAGTACGCAAGGCGCGTCGAACATTATCAAGGGCAGTGGTGAGTCATCAGCGGCGGTCGGTAATGGCGTATCGCGCGGCCCGATCCAGTGCATCGGTGTTTCGCCCAGGCGCGTGGCGTAGGGCGACATAGGCCCGGTGTCCCAGGTCAGGGCCAGGTCCAGGGCTGCACTTTCGACCAGCGTCAGCAGTTCGGCATTACGGGCGATCCTGACTTCGAGGCTCACCCTCGGGTAAGTCTGTACGAAGCGTCGCAGGATATCGCTCAGGAAATGTTCGCCAAAGTCCTCTTGAAGCCCCAGGCGCAGGGTCCCGGCGGTCTGGCTTTGATGCACGCTGTGGAAAATGCTGTCGTTCAACTCCAGTAACCGACGGGCATGGCTAAGCAGTGATTCGCCTGCGGGGGTCAAGACCAGCCCGCGCCCGGATTTAGCCAGTACCGGCGTGCCTATCTGCTCCTCAAGTTTCTTTAACTGAGCACTCACGGCAGACGTCGACCGACCGAGACGATCTGCGGCTTTGGCAAAGCTGTTGAATTCCACACCCGTGACGAAGGTGCGCAATACATCAAGGTCGAAGGTGGGGCGGCGCATTCAATAGTCCACTAATTCCGGATGGTCGACGCTATTAAATCTGATATTCGGAAGGGTTGCGACTTGATAATTTTCATCCTTCAGATCGGGACAACGGAGGGGAAAACATCATGAATACAGCTATGGCCGCTGGGCGAGAGCCCCAGGACAACTATCCGCAGAAGTTTGCCGAGTTGACCGAAAACGTATTGTTCGGCGACATGTGGACGCGTACGCAGCTCAAGGCCCGTGAACGCAGTTTGGTGACGGTGGCTGCGCTCGTGGCGATGTACCGTCTGGAGCAACTGCCGTTTCATTTGCAACGTGCGCTGGATAACGGCGTGTGTGCCGACGAACTGGCCGAAGTCATCACCCATCTGGCGTTTTATTCAGGTTGGCCGACGGCCGCTTCGGCGCTGAATGTGCTGAGCGAATTGCAGGTTGGCCTTTCAGAGCGACAGGAGTAACCGTTGATGCCGTTTGCACGAATTTCACTGCACCGAGGCAAGTCGGCCGAGTATTTACAGGCGTTGTCTCAGGGGTTGCACGACGCCCTGGTCGAGAGCTTCGAAGTGCCGAAGACAGATCGCTTCCAGGTCATTCACCAGCATGAGGTCGGCGAGCTGATATTCGATCCCCACTACCTGGGTGGGCCGCGTAGCCATGACTTTGTGCTGATCGCGATTACCGCTGGGCGTGCTCGAAGTGTTACGACTAAACAGCATTTTTACCGTGATCTGGTCGAGAAACTGGGGCGGGCGACGGGGCTGAACGCGGCGGAGGTGATGGTGGTTATCACCACCACGGCCGGTGATGAGTGGTCGTTTGGGGGAGGGCGGGGCAACTAGACTTTGAGGTTGTTCAACGTGAATTGGGGGTTGACCCTGAGGAATACAGCCTCTCGCGCACAGCCTTCAACACCGCCTCGATGTGCCAGGTCTCGACGCCGATGTCGACTGCTTCGCCGGCATCAAACACCAGCTCGATTTGAGTGGCTATGCCTTGCTCGAAAAGCAGTCGCTGCGCGTCTTCAAGAAGCCTGCGTTTACCTGTGAGCCAATGTCGTTGTTTGCCCGTCAGCAACGCAAGGGTTTGCGGGTAGGTGCACTGCAGTTTTCGGCGCAAATTGACCAGCGCTATTTTGTCGCTTCGGTCACATGCCGGGGTCAGTACATACGTGTTGCCCGACGCAGTCTCCAGGTCGTATTTGTCTTGCAGATATTCATCGACACTCCAGCTGACGACCGTCTCATGGGCGCCCGTCATGACGTTGATCAAGTGCGCGTTAACACCTACGTAGCAGAACTGCGTCATGCCGTGGACGACGTAATCTTCACTGTTACTGCGAATAACCCAGTAATCACCGTTGGCGGAAAGCTCACATGACTGAATGACAAAACGCTCAGGTTTGCCATCTCTCATGACGCCGTCAAACAGGCCAAGCACGATTTCACAGGCCTGCTCTGCGGTTATCAAGGCGTTGATCTCTGTCACGCTTTTCCCAAGCCAAGCAATGAACGCAGCCAGCCTGCCGACTTCCGTTCATAAAAGGGTGTGGTTTGCTTGAGGAAGTAATCGCTAAGGCCCGATTCCCCTTCGTAAACGCGATAGAGGTCAACGGGGTCGCCATCCGGAGCGCTGTCCCCGGCAACGTTACCGGCTTCGCGCATGGCCTGTTCAATATCTCCATCCGCTTCAATACCGATGATCAGATGAGGCTTTTGATCGGACGATGCGTCATGCATCAACGCCAGAAATGCACGTGTTACGTTGCGGTGTTTGGCGAGTAATTGCGTGAGCGAGTTGACCATCTTCGACGGATAGTGCGACGGCTGCCCGAGCAGCACGTTGGTGTCTTTTTCCACTGTGCGCTGCACCGGCTGTTGGCCGATCCCGTCAGAGAGTAAATGGCGCACTTCCTCTGGGAAAAACTCTTTGCCGTAAGGCGATTTTGGATTGAGGAAAAGAGCGGTACCTAGTGTGATTTCAAACAGCGATCTGGCCGGGATCTCTATGTAGGACTCTTTGCTATCTATGGATCTTTGGAGGGTTTGCAACGAAGAAAAAAAGGGGATGACAGCGCTGCCGTCAGGTTTTTGCCAATGCGCGATGCTGATGTTGCTACCAGACTCGATGTTGACTTGACCTTCGCCAGTGCCGGCAGTGCCGATGACGTAGACAGTGGAGTTCAACAGAGTCTTGAAAAAGTCTGGACGATGGGCCGGTTCATCCGCCGCCAGCCTGAGTGATTTTTCGAGGTCGTTTTCTTGCTGGGTATCCATGATGTCCATCGGTAGTTCCATCAAAACAGACAAAAAGTGAGCGGCAAAGAGCGTGCAGTTTTTCACGTCACTGTGAAAACAGGAAGAACAGGAGACTAACAAGTTTGAAGCATACGTAGGGAAACCCCGGACGGTTTCTCAAGGAGAACTCCTCCGTATCAGCGCTGGATGAAAAAAAACGCAGTTTGCCTCGAACGGCTGCTTCGGGCCGTTTTCTGCCTGTCGCCACCAGCAGCAATAGATATCTGTCCAGCGAGACAAATCGCGAAACTAAACTCCAAGCTCCCACCTTTGTACGGGGCTGAGCGGGTAGAAAAACGTGGTTTTCGCGTCCCAAAGAATGGATCTCTATAAATGAACGACCAACCTGAACTTTCTCTTCGTTTAATCCCCGCGCCAGTTGGCACCTTTTAAACACCGCCATATCGGTACACCGTCGCACTCCAATACTGGCTGCCGTTACGTTTTTGGCGAATCCATCCATCTGCCACCAGTTGTTTGGCGATCATTCGATTCATAAAGCCATGACCGAGCAGTAGAACCGGTCCTTCGCTGGCAAGGGACTGAAGTCGTCGAGCTGCCGTGCTGGCGCGCATCCTCGCAGTTCCGGCGGATTCGACGCTGCGTGAGTAACCGCACAACCATAAGACTCGAAGGATAAATGCCCAGGTAAACGGCGATAGCCGTGGCAGTTTCCAGTGACCATAAGGCAGTTGCGCTTCACAGAAAAGCGCGTCGACAAGGGCGGGCTTCAGGCCAAGAGCCTGGACAGAGGTCAGCGCACGAGGCGCGCTGCTTGAGACAATCACCTTGGCGGTTGCGGCGAGCTGCATGCTGGCATCCGGGACGGGTTGGTGGGTAATTTCGGACCGGTTGTATTGCTCGATCCAGTCTTCCATATCGAGCGCTGACATTTTGTCGGTTGCGACCAGTTTTGGCTGGCCGTGACGCATCAGGATTATTTCCCTACTCACTGTATGTTTACGTCCTTGTTCAGGTGGGCGGTCATTGTGGAAGGAGTGCGGTTCCGGGAACTTAAGGTTTGACTCTCAAACCAATCGTGATCGCGGTACCACGCTACCGTGTCGGTGATTGTCAGCTCTAGTGGCCGGAAACTCAGGCCAAGCTCTTGTTCACTCTTGCTGTGGTTGAAACAGGTGCGGTCCTTCTCTCGTACCAACAGGCGCAACGTGGCCATGCTCAGCAGAATGGGCTTGCCGGTAAGACGCGCATAAATCTCCTGCACAGCCGCCAAGGTGAATAGAAAGGGGAGCGGTAGTTGTCGAACGGGGGTCTTGACGCCCGCTATACGTCCAAGAATAGGCACCAGCTCACGCATTGTCATATGCCGGCCCGCCGCGAGATAGCGCTCACCTCGCCGCCCATGTTTGGCAGCGGCAATCTGCGCTAATGCCACATCGCGGGCATCAACAACGGAGAAGCTACCGGGGATCAGTCCGGGTAATTTGCCGTGCACGACATCGTTAACCAACTGTCCCGAGGAGGTCGGGCCAATGTCGGCAGGGCCCCACATCCAGCCAGGCAGGACCATGCAGGCATGCATCTCGGGATGGAGCTCCAGGAACGACAAGACGACACGGTCGGCGAGGATCTTGCTTCGGTAGTAGTCATCCGCATCGGCGTCGGCCCGCAGACATGTCTCGTCGATGGACATTCCAGGTGCGCCGTCGAGCACGGCAATGGACGACGTATGGATGAACCGTCGTATACCGGCGCGGTAGGCCTGGTTTAGCAGGTACCGCGTACCAGACACATTAATCTTTTCGAGTTCCTTCCAGTGGCTGCCGCCCTTGTAGTTGTCGCGAAAGAACGCCGCGGTGTGAAACATCGTATCGCAGCCTTGCAGCGACGCTGAGAATGCGTTGACATCGGCCATGTCCCCAACGACCAGTTCCACACCCGGCAAATTGTTGAACTGCTGTTCACCTTTGGCTCTTGAGCGGACCAGGGCTTTGACCGCGTAGCCACGAGCGACCAATTCACGCACCAGGTTGTTGCCCAACAAGCCGGTTGCGCCAGTAACGAATGCGCTGTTCATGGCTCAACCCTCAGTTGGATAGGCTAACGGCATCAGCACCGCACTGTCGAAGAAGGCCTCTTCACGGATGGCCAGCCCGTCTCTGAAGGTGAAGTGTGCGGCGTAGTACGCGGTAATATGGCGTCCATGAGGCGGAATCACCCGGCCTGGCAGCACCAAGGGGGCGGCGAATGTGCCGGTCAGGAAGGCAGTCAGCGCCAAACGATCGTTACCGACGGCGAATGGGCTGAAAATCACTTGGGCATCGGGGAGCGCTTCGAGCAATGCGATCTCTCGTTTGCGCATGGCTTCGCGACCGGTTTGTATCCCCATGCTATCGAGGTAGATGAAGTCTTCGCAGACCAGCGCAAGCATCGCCTCCACATCACGGCGATTGAAGGCACTGGCGGCGCGTTCCGCATAGTTGTTGGGGCCAATAGTCATACAGTCCATTCCATTCGTTTTCGAGGGCTTGTAGATATACCTTTGAGGCGGCTCCCGAAAAACGGCGACTACTGCATAATGGATTTGCACATATGCAGATCAGGGAGGATATGAAGCATGGCGTTGCAAGCAAATTGGGACGATCTTCGTCTGTTGTTGGCAGTCTCGCGGCGTGGCAGCTTTCTTCAAGCTGGCCAAATGCTGGGTATTGCGGCGTCTACTGTGTCCCGCCGGTTGACCCAACTTGAGAGCGCCCTGGGCGAGTTACTCGTCGAGCGGGGCGTTGAAGGATGCTGGTTGACCTCGCGCGGCCAATCCCTCGTGGAAGTTGCCCTAGCGGCGGAGGCGGGCTTGAGGCGTCAAACCGTTGCAGGCATGTCCGGGCTACACACAGAGCTATTTGGCAGTGTCCTGGTCAGTGCAGGAGAGGGATTTTCGTCTTGCGTGCTGGAGGCTGCGAGTCGCTTCACCTCTCTTCACCCGCGTTGCTCGGTGGAGTTGATGGCAACAGCCGACTTTCACAAGATCGTCCGCGGCGTGGCAGACATTGCTGTACGCACAGCTCATCTAGGCGAACCGTCGCTGATTTATCGACCAATAGGCAGGCTCGCTTACGGTGTCTTCGCCGATGCAGGTTATCTGAAACGGTATCCAGGGGTGACTCCGGCCACTGCGGTCAATATTGCCTTGCTTCCTCCGCTGGACATGTTGCCGCAAATGCGTGCGGCAAAGGCCGCGGGTCTGGAACGCGCGCAGATCAGCGTGAACTCGTTCGCGGTTCAGCTCGAATCGGTGAGGCGAGGAATGGGTGTGGCAGTACTGCCCCGTATTCTGGCAAAGGACTTGATCGAGTTGTTCCCGGATTTCCAACTTCCAGATATGGAAGTCTATCTGGTGACCCGACCTCAGGCATTGAAACAGGCTCACATCAAATGTTTTTTTGCCATCCTGGAGCAGGTGCTGCTCGAAGCCCTTTCCATCGCAAATGCGGAAGGCTACCTCTTGGGGGGCGACCCGAAATGGGTGCATGGGGGCGCTAGCCAAAATAATTGAGATTGGTTCAGTCAAGACATTAGCTAACGAAGTTACCAATGAAACCATGACCGGCAGAGATCGACCCATACCGGACGTTTACGCAACCGGTTTAATGATCTCTACGGTACCAGCCAGCCAGTATGAAGCTGCGGAAAACGCTCTTGCAGCCACTCAATAAACACTTGAACCTGTGGCGCCAGATGCGTCCGGCTGGGGTATAGCAACGACACGGGGCGAGGGGCTGGCCGGTAGGACTTTAGAATTTCGACTAAACCGCGACTGTCCAAATGCTCTGCTACGGCGATCCCCGGCGCCTGGATTATTCCGAAACCCGATACGCCGCACTGAACGTACGCATTCGACTCGGTGACGGTGATGCCGGCGTTACTTACATACGCTCGATCCTGACCCTTAACTGAGAACTGCCAAGGCAATGTCCTGTTGCTCTGACCGGACAGGAAGTTGACGCCTCGATGAGAGGCCAGACCGTCAAGTGTCTTTGGTTCGCCGTGCTCGCGCAGATACGCGGGTGCAGCACAGGTGACCATGGTCGCCATCGCGATAGGGCGAGCGATCAACGTTGAATCCGGCAGATCGCCGATACGCAACGCACAGTCAATGCCTTCACCGACCAAGTCGACAGCCCGGTCAGTCACGCCAAGAATCATGTTGATACCAGGGTAGGCGACAGTGAATTCTTTAAGGCTTTTGATGAATTCCATTTGCGCGAAAGCGGTCGGGATATCGACACGAAGCCGGCCTGTAAGCGTTGCCCCGGATCGGTCGAACATCGACGTCGCAGCAGAAATACCTGCCAGAATTTCCTGTACCCGCTCATAAAACCGCTCACCCTCGGCGGTGAGTGCCACTTTTCTGGTGGTGCGCTGGAACAGGCGCACGCCCAAAGAAGTCTCCAACTCCTGGATAGACCGAGTGACCTGAGGTCGCCCGATGTCCAGCGATTCGGCGGCTTTGGTAAAGCTGCCGAGTTCGGCAAGCCTGGCGAACAGTCGCATCGATTGAAGCAATTCCATGACGCTTTCCTATGAGCCCCGGCTGAATAACCAAGTTGAATATGATTGTTGTCCAAGGATAGAACAATCATGTCTTTTTCTACGCATTTATTGCTCGCCTTCAAAAGCAAAAAATGCAAGCAAGGCCGAGCCGATCCTGGTTGGTGGCCATTGATGTGTATTGGGAGATTCGCAATGAAAGCTTGGTTATTGAAAGATTTCGGCCTCGACAACCTGCAATTGGGAGAGGTAGCGACCCCGCACCCCAAGGCTGGCGAGTTACTGGTCAAGGTCGGTGCCGTCTCGCTCAACTTTCGCGACAAGGCTATCGTCGACGGCATTTATGAGCCGCACAGGGTGCTCAAACCGCTGATCCCAGTAAGCGATGCCTCCGGCACCGTGGTAGCGGTCGGTGATAACGTCACACGTTTTAATATCGGTGATCGCGTCAACTCGCATCTCTATTCACGTTGGCTGGATGGCGAGCCAGGGCCTAACGAACCCGATTACTGCTTCGGTTCGCCGTTGCCCGGCGGTTTAGCCGAATACATGATCATCCATGAAGACAGCGCCGTCGGCGCACCTGACAACATGAGCGACGAGGAGGCGGCAACGCTTCCGATTGCTGCGCTGACGGCCTGGTATTCGCTGGTGGATTTTGGCCACATCCAGCCGGGCCAGACTGTGTTGGTTCAGGGTACTGGAGGTGTGTCCATATTCGCCGTGCAGATCGCGACTGCGCTTGGCGCGAAGGTCATTGCGACGTCGAGCAGCGACCAGAATTTGCAAGCCGTGGAGGCGCTGGGGGCCGTGGCGGGTATCAACTACAGAACGACCCCGAAATGGGCGGACGAAGTGCTGAAGCTGACCGAAGGCAAGGGCGTGGATCTGCTGCTCGATGTCGCCGGCGGCAGCGGCATCAATCAATCGGTCGCAGCGACCAAGGCATCGGGGCGTATTGCGCAGATCGGCTTTTTGACAGGGCAAACCGTTGAACTCGATCTGATGCCTCTCATCTTCCGCCAGACCACCATTCGCGGCATCGCTGTGGCGCCACGCTCATCCTTCGACCGGATGAACGCATTCCTCAACGAACACAAGATCCATCCCGTAATCGATCAGGTATACCCGTTCGAGCAAGCACGAGAAGCTTATGAGCATCTGGCGAGGGGAGCTTTTGGAAAGGTAGTGATCAAAATCGCTTGATTACGTTAAGGCGCCAAAATGGCGCCTTTTTTCGGCCATCGCAGCAGATTCAACTCCGGAGTTGAGCCGGTCCAGGCTCAAACGTTCACTTTTGGCCGCTAGCCTTCACACATGAGTGACGACCCCTCACACCACCACCGCCGCCACGCCCCGCGACCGCCAAGCAAACTCCACCACC
>NZ_WKDB01000093.1:0-20828 GCF_021606215.1 Pseudomonas sp. PA-5-4B
CTTGCAGGCAAACCCCGCACTCATGCCCAACACCCCGGACACCACCACCGCCGACTCCCAGTGCAAAAAGCTCAACCACACCGAAAACAGCAACGACACCGCCACGCACACAACCGTCGGCACATCACGCACCACGGGTGTGATCAACGCGATAAAGGTGGCGGCAATCGAAAACTCCAACCCCAACTGGTCAAGCCCGGGAATGCTTTTGCCAAGCACGATGCCAGCCAGGGTGAAGAGGTTCCAGGCGATGTAGAACGTCAGGCCCACCCCCAGCGCATACCAGCGATTGAACGTCTCGCGGTCATAGTGGTTGACCAGCGCGAAGAACTCATCGGTCAGCAGAAAGCCCAGGCTCATGCGCCAGCGGGCGTTGAGTGACGAGAGTGTCGGGCGCATGTGCATGCCGTAGAGCAAATGTTGGGAAGTCAGCAGCAGCGTGGTCAGCACGATCGAGATCAGGCTGGCGCCGCTCTTGACCATGCCGATGGCCACCAGCTGCGCGGCACCGGCAAACACGATGGCGGACAAGCCCTGGGCCTGCAGCGGGGTAAACTGCGCATCAATGGCCATGGAGCCGGCGAGCAGCCCCCACGGCGCACAGGCCAGGGATAACGGGATAACGGCGATAGCGCCGCGGGCGAAGGCGTAATGCGGTAAGGCAGTGGGCATGGAGACGGCTCATCGACAGACAGTCGACAAGCATGCCAGCGTTTAAAGCGGGTTGTCTTGAACGATCTTGCTCACTCAGGCGAGCTTGACCGATACCTGCTCCACCGAGTCGCGCGCCTCACGCAATTCATGGGCGTCCTGATTGAGCCGGTGAATGGTGTTGAGCAGGCGTTGGCGCAGCACTTCATCGCCGAGCTTTTCGACGGCGCGCATCAGGTCAAACGCCGCGGTTTCGTTATTGTCCGCGACGGAATCGAGGGTCTTGCGCAGGTTGCGAGTGGCACGGGTCACGCGGGTTCATCCTTCATCAGCAATGGGCAGGCACTTTAGGACATTCGTGTTTCATTTTAATTTCAGTCACTTGTGGTGGATTGAGCGGGGTTTGATCCACATCAATCGAATTCAGGAATTGACCTACATATATGTATATTCGTATATTCGGATAACCATATACAAAGAAGACCCTGATCATGTCGGCCCCCTTCTCACCGCCCACCCTGTTCAAATGCCTGGCTGACGCGACTCGCGCCCGCTTGACGTTATTGATCCTGCGCGAAGGCGAACTTTGCGTGTGCGAACTGATCCATGCTCTGGACGACAGCCAGCCAAAGATCTCCCGGCACCTGGCGCAACTGCGCAGTTGCGGGCTGCTGCTGGATCGTCGTCAGGGCCAATGGATCTACTACCGCATCAACCCGGCACTGCCCGCCTGGGTCACGCAAGTGCTGGACACTACCTTGCAAGCCAACCAACCCTGGTTGCACCACGACGCGCAGCGTCTTGATGCCATGGGTGACCGACCACAACGGGCCAGCACCTGCTGCTGAGCCATCGGAGCGTTTATTCATGCTTGTCGCAATTGGCATTTTTATCTTCACCATCGTTCTGGTCATCTGGCAGCCCAAAGGCCTTGGGGTCGGCTGGAGTGCAAGCATGGGCGCCATTCTGGCCCTGGCCTGCGGGGTGATCAGCCTGGCGGATATTCCGGTGGTGTGGCACATCATCTGGAACGCCACCGGCACCTTCGTTGCGCTGATCATCATCAGCCTGTTGCTCGACGAGGCCGGCTTCTTTGCCTGGACCGCTCTGCACGTGGCGCGCTGGGGCCGTGGGCGTGGCCGGCGGCTGTTTGCCTATATGGTGTTGCTGGGCGCGCTGGTCTCGGCGCTGTTTGCCAACGACGGCGCCGCGTTGATCCTCACGCCCATCGTCATGTCGATGCTGCTGGCCTTGCGCTTTTCCCCGGCGGCCACCCTGGCGTTTGTCATGGGCGCTGGGTTTATCGCGGATACCGCGAGCTTGCCGCTGGTGGTGTCGAACCTGGTGAATATCGTCTCGGCGGATTACTTCAAGATCGGCTTCAACGAGTACGCAGCAGTAATGGTGCCGGTGAACTTCGTCAGTGTCGCCGCCACCCTTGCGGTACTGCTGTGGTTCTTTCGCCGCGATATTCCCCAGGCCTACGACCCGGCCGACCTGGAAGACCCCGCCAGCGCCATCCATGATCGTGCGACCTTCCGCGCGGGCTGGTGGGTGCTGGGTATCTTGCTGGTGGGTTGTTTCGCGCTAGAGCCGCTGGGCATTCCCATCAGTGCAATTTCCGCCGTGTGCGCCGTATTGCTGCTGGTGATCGCCGCCAAGGGCCACAAGATCTCTACGCGCAAAGTGTTGAAAGAAGCGCCGTGGCAGATCGTGGTGTTTTCCCTGGGCATGTACCTGGTGGTCTACGGCCTGCGTAACGCCGGCCTGACCACCTACCTCGCGACCTGGCTCGACACTTTTGCCACCTACGGCGTGTGGGGCGCGGCCATGGGCACCGGCGTGCTGACGGCGCTGTTGTCGTCGGCGATGAACAACCTGCCGACGGTGCTGATCGGCGCGCTGTCGATCGAGTCCAGCCATGCCGTGGGCGTGGTCAAGGACGCGATGATCTACGCCAACGTGATCGGCAGCGACCTGGGCCCCAAAATCACTCCGATCGGCAGCCTGGCCACCTTGCTGTGGCTGCATATCCTGGCGCGCAAAGGCATCACCATCACTTGGGGTTATTACTTCAAGGTCGGCATCGTGCTGACCTTGCCGGTGCTGTTGATCACCCTCGCCGCCCTCGCCTTGCGCCTGAGTCTCTGAAGGAAATACCGCTATGAAAGTCCTGTTCATGTGTACCGCCAACAGCTGCCGCAGCATCTTGTCCGAGGCGATGTTCAACCACCTGGCGCCGCCAGGTTTCAAGGCGATCAGCTCCGGCAGCTTTCCCAAGGGCCAGGTGCTGCCGCGCAGCCTGAGCACGTTGCAGGCAGCGGGCATCAGTACCGAAGGTCTGTACAGCAAGGGCAATGAGGCCTTTGAGGGCAGCCCGCCGGATGTGGTGATTACCGTGTGCGATAAAGCTGCGGGTGAAGCCTGCCCGGTGTATTTCGGGCCGGCGGTGAAGGCGCACTGGGGGTTGGAAGACCCGTCGGATGTTCAGGGTGACGAGGCCCGTGTAGACGCCGCCTTCAAGGCCACGCTCAGCACCATCGAAAGGCGTTGCAAGGCGTTCCTGGCCTTGCCCTTCGCCCAACTCAGCGCTGCCGAGTTGAAGGCAGAACTGGCCCGCATCGCAGCGCTTTAACCGGAGGACATAATGACCACGCTGCCCAACCTCAACAGCACCCTCGCAGGCCCGCTGCCTGTCGGGCCAGGCCACCCGCCGCGCATCCTGCTGCTTTACGGCTCCACACGCCCGCGCTCATTCAGCCGCTTGCTGGTGGAAGAAGCCGCGCGGCTGTTGCGCCACTTCGGAGCCGACACGCGAATTTTCAACCCTTCGGGCCTGCCGTTGCCCGACGATGCGCCCATCGATCACCCTAAAGTCCAGGAGCTGCTGGACCTGATGCAATGGTCCGAAGGCCAGGTGTGGTGCTCGCCCGAGCGCCACGGTTCGATGTCGGCAGTGTTCAAGGCCCAGCTCGACTGGGTGCCGCTGGCCCTCGGCGCCGTTCGCCCGACCCAGGGCAAAACGCTGGCGGTGATGCAGGTGTCCGGCGGCTCGCAATCGTTCAATACCGTCAATCAACTGCGCGTGCTGGGGCGCTGGATGCGCATGTTCACGATCCCCAACCAATCCTCGGTGCCCAAGGCGTTCATGGAGTTCGATGACCAGGACCGCATGAAACCATCGGCGCTCTACGATCGCGTGGTGGATGTGATGGAAGAGTTGGTGAAGTTCACCGTTTTGCTGCGTGATCGCCCGGACCTGGTGGACCGCTATTCGGAGCGCAAGGAAAGCGCCGATGAGCTGTCGCAGCGTGTCAACCAACGGTCGATTTGAGCAGCCCTGCTGGCGTATGCTCGTGCCAACCGCATCCTGAGCTGAATCATGAGCACTCTGCACCACGCCTTGCTGGGCAACTACGAAGTCAGCAGTACAGCCTGCACGGGCCTGACCTTTGCCAGACACAGCCATGATGAGTGTGTAATCGGCGTCAACCTGGTCGGTGAGGAAAAGGTCTGGCTGGACCGCCGCGAATTCGAGGCCGGGCCGGGCAGCATTACCCTGTATAACCCCGGTCAGATTCAGGGCGGCGGCGCGGCGCAAGGCGCGCCTTGGCACTTTGTCAGCCTGTATGCCACAGCCGATCAGCTGGCGGCTGACCTTGGGTTGGCGCAGCTGGAGTTCGATCGCTCGTTGTGCTTCCAACCTGATCTGGCGCAGCGCCTGGCTGTAGCGGTGAAAGGCGCCTTGAGTACCGATGCATTGGTCCGCGATCTCAATGAAGAGGCGTTGGTGTTGCTACTGGGTGAAGTGGTCGGCGTCAGTGGTGTACGTGTGCCTGGCAGCATGGCAACGGGCAAAAGCATGATCAACCGAGCCCAGGAATTGCTCGCTGCACACTTGCATCAAGGGTTGCCTCTAGGCCACCTCGGCGATGAGCTGGGATTGTCCAAATTCCATCTGCTGCGCGCTTTCCAGAAGGAAACCGGACTCAGCCCGCGCCAGTGGGCGATGCAACTGCGCACCCGCCGCGCCAAAAGCCTGTTGCGCAACGGGGTGGCGGCCGGCGAAGTCGCCCATGACTTGGGCTTTGCTGACCAAAGCCACCTCAACCGCCATTTTCGCGCCGCCTATGGCATCACGCCCGGCCGCTATCAAAGCGTGTTGAAGCGCTGAACAGCGCAATCTGGTTCAAGACGAACGCTTTCCCCATCGCCACACTGCCTGGACTTTCTTGAAGGAACGCGGGCATGTTAACGATCTTCTTTTATGCGCTGGTATTCGGTTTTGTGTTTTGCCTCTCGCCCGGTGCCGTGCTGGCGGAAACGTTGCGCCGTGGCTTGCTGCACGGTTTTACCCCGGCCTTGCTGGTGCAGATCGGCTCGCTGGTAGGCGATGCGGTGTGGGCGGTGATCGGTCTCACCGGCATTGCCTTGCTGATCCAGCATGACGCGGTGCGTGTGCCCCTGACGGTGGTCTGCGCGCTGTACCTCGCCTGGCTGGGTATCCGCAGCTTGATTGATGCCTGGCGCTTGCCCGAGGCGAGCGACGCGCCCGCCAGCTCCGGGAAAAATGCGCTGGCGGTGGGCGCGGCGATTTCACTGGCTAACCCGAAAAACATCGTCTATTGGGGCGCGCTGGGCAGCGCCTTGTCCGGCATCGTCGGGGCTGCGCCCAGCCATGGGCAAACGCTGATGTTTTTTGCAGGCTTTATGCTGGCCTCGGTGTTGTCCTGCTTTCTGATTGCAGCGTTGGTCAACCTGCTGCGCAAGAACGCCTCAGCGTTATGGCAACGCATCAGTTATGGCGCCTGTGGTGTGGTATTGATTTATCTGGCAGTTCTGGCCGCGCAAGGCATATGAAGTTATATAAGGTGAAACTTGTCTGCGCCTCTTATCTGAATGAACTCTGAACACAGGGTAATTTAACTCATCCTGCGTTGACATTTTGCAACCAGCTAAGTAGATTGCCCCTGCCCACAACTGGGGCCTTTTTTAAACCTCACAAAAGAAGCCAATGGACACAGTATCTAGTCGCTGTCCGAGCACCGTTCACGCGGGCATCGGGCGCCAAACCCAGAATATGACAGGACTCGCCTTCCAGGTCCGGTAAGCTGCGCTAGAGCTTGATGCTCCACCGTAACTGCCTCACCGGTCGCCCGTCCGGTCCCGAGGTGTGTTATGACCTTTCAACTGATTGTTTTGCCTGACATTCGCACGCTAGCCGCAGCCCTGCGCGCCAAGCTGTGCCGCGAGCCCGCTGGCTTTTCACCTACCCGCTCGGCCTTTGCTGCACCCTCTCCCCTAGCCAGTAAAGATCAGCTGCGCCCAGCTCCCCCGCTGGCGCACTGGCGTGTCTGCCCTGCCAGCGGCCAATTGCTGCAGCACTGGGACCACGCCGACCCTCAAGACCCGCAGAGACCTCAGGTTTCCACCCTGGCTCAAGCCAGCCTGTTGCTCGGTTTTTACCTGAGCAATCGCGCCGCTTAAACCAGCTGGAAACAGCAACTTCCTGATAATTATTCTGGAGTTCGTTATGAACACATCCAGTAGTAGCCCGCTGCGCGCCAGTTAACTAACGCGCACTTGGCGGGCGCTGTAGAAGTTATGTGAACACCCTATTTAAACCGATCGCGAAGTCCGCGGCTCGGCATGCTTTCGCTCGCCTGTATTCAGGTAAGTACCGGGTATGTTTTGTCGAGAATTGGCGACAGGAGTACAGACAATGAGCGCCGTAAAAAACACGCCTCTGCACAAAAAGAATGGCACCGACACCGACACCAAACTGTCGATGCGTGCCGCCCGTGAAGCCCAGAACGGCCTGTCGGCCACCCTCGCCAATGTGCGTGCCACCCAGGACGGCCTGACCGAACTGGACGCCTCGGCACGTCTGCAACGCGAAGGCTACAACGAAGTGGCCCACGACAAGCCGCCTCACGCCATCGTCCAGTTCCTGCAGGCACTGAACAACCCGTTCATCTATGTACTGCTGACGCTCGCCGGGATCAGCTTTGTCACTGACTACTGGTTACCATTGCAGGCCGGTGAAGAAGTGGATTTGACCAAGGTCATCATCATCATGACCATGGTGCTGCTCAGCAGCCTGCTGCGTTTCTGGCAGGAGCACCGCTCGGCCAAATCCGCCGAAGCCCTCAAAGCCATGGTGCGCACCACCGCCACCGTATTGCGCCGCGAGCAAGTCGGCAGCCAGCCGATCCTGCGCGAAGTGCCGATGCGCGACCTGGTCGCCGGTGACATCGTGCAGCTGTCTGCCGGCGACATGATTCCGGCCGATATCCGCCTGATCGAATCCCGCGACCTGTTTATCAGCCAGGCCGTGCTGACCGGCGAAGCCTTGCCGGTAGAGAAGTACGACACCCTGGGCGATGTCACGCAAAAATCCGCCTCTACACTGGCGGCCGACCAAGGCAACCTGCTGGACCTGCCGAACATCTGCTTCATGGGCACCAACGTGGTCAGCGGCCGCGCCAAGGCCGTGGTGGTCGCTACCGGGCCGCGCACTTACTTCGGCTCCCTGGCCAAGGCAATTGTCGGCTCCCGCGTGCAAACCGCCTTCGACCGTGGGGTGAACAGCGTCAGCTGGCTGTTGATCCGCTTCATGCTGGTGATGGTGCCGATCGTGTTCTTCCTCAATGGCTTATCCAAAGGTGACTGGGGCGATGCCTTCCTGTTTGCCCTGGCGGTTGCCGTGGGCCTGACCCCGGAAATGCTGCCGATGATCGTCAGCGCCAACCTGGCCAAAGGCGCAACGGCCATGGCCAAGCGCAAAGTGGTGGTCAAGCGCCTCAATGCGATTCAGAACTTCGGTTCGATGGACGTGTTGTGCACCGACAAGACCGGCACGCTGACCCAGGACAAGATCATCCTCGAGCATCACGTCAACGCCTTCGGCCAGCGTGATGACGCAGTGCTGTCCCTGGCCTGGCTCAACAGCTTCCACCAGAGCGGCATGAAGAACCTGATGGACCAGGCCGTGGTGCAGTTCTCGGAGCAGAACCCCAAGTTCCAGTTGCCACTGGCCTACAGCAAGGTCGATGAACTGCCGTTCGACTTCGTACGCCGTCGCTTGTCGATTGTGGTGCGCGACACGGCCGGCGACCAGTTGCTGGTGTGCAAGGGCGCCGTGGAAGAGATGTTGAGCATCTCCACGCACATGCTCGAAGGTGGCACCGCCGTGCCGCTGGATGATCAACGCCGTGAAGAACTGTTGGCATTGGCCAACGACTACAACGAAGACGGCTTCCGCGTCTTGGTGGTGGCGACCCGCAATATCCCTAAATCCATGGCGCGCCAGCAGTACACCACGGCCGATGAGCGCAACCTGGTGATCCAGGGTTTCCTGACCTTCCTTGATCCACCCAAGGAAACCGCAGGCCCGGCGATTGCCGCACTGCAACAAATCGGCGTAGCGGTAAAAGTGTTGACCGGTGACAACGCTGTGGTCACCAGCAAGATCTGCCGCCAGGTCGGCCTCGAACCCGGCCAGCCGCTGCTGGGTGTGGAAATCGAAGCGATGGACGATGCCACGCTGCTGCGTCGCGTCGAAGAACGCACAGTGTTTGCCAAGCTCACGCCACTGCAGAAGTCCCGCGTACTCAAAGCCTTGCAAGCCAACGGCCACACCGTGGGCTTCCTCGGCGACGGTATCAACGATGCCCCGGCGCTGCGTGATGCCGACGTGGGTATTTCGGTGGACAGCGGCACCGATATCGCCAAGGAATCGGCCGATATCATCCTGCTGGAAAAGAGCCTGATGGTGCTCGAAGAAGGCGTGCTCAAGGGCCGCGAAACCTTCGGCAACATCATGAAGTACCTGAACATGACCGCCAGCTCCAACTTCGGCAACGTGTTCTCGGTGCTGGTGGCCAGTGCGTTCATCCCGTTCATGCCGATGCTGGCGATTCACCTGCTGCTGCAAAACCTGATGTACGACATCTCCCAGCTGGCCTTGCCGTGGGACAAGATGGACAAGGAATACCTGGCCAAACCGCGCAAGTGGGATGCGAAAAACATCGGCCGCTTCATGATCTGGATCGGGCCGACCTCGTCGATCTTCGACATCACCACCTTTGCGCTGATGTGGTACGTGTTCAGTGCCAACAGCGTAGAAATGCAGACGCTGTTCCAGTCCGGCTGGTTTATCGAGGGCCTGCTCTCGCAAACCCTGGTGGTGCATATGTTGCGCACCCGCAAGATCCCGTTCTTCCAGAGCACGGCTGCCTGGCCGGTGTTGATGATGACCACCATCGTCATCTGCCTGGGGATCTACGTGCCGTTCTCGCCGCTGGGCACCCTGGTGGGCCTGGAGCCGCTGCCGCTGGCGTACTTCCCATGGCTGGTCGGTACCCTGCTCGCCTACTGCTGCGTGGCCCAACTGATGAAAACGATCTACATCCGCCGCTTCAAGCAGTGGTACTGATCACCCCCGCCGTTTAAACGGTGGCGGTCGCCCGATCGCCACCGTGCATCACAAGGACCCTGACTATGCGCATCCTGATCTGTGCAGGTCGTCATTACGCCGACACCAAAAAGACCCGCCAAGTGCTGGACGCCTACCACCGCTTGCGCCCGGTGCAGGTATTGATACACGGCGGCAACCAGTTCCTGGGCAGCGACATCGAGGAATGGGCGCGGGAAATGAGCATCGACGTGGTGCGCTACCCGCCCAATTGGCAACGCCACGGCAAGCAGGCGGAACGCCAGCGCAACCATTTCATGCTCGCCGACAGCCGCCCCGACGTGATCATCGCCCTGCCGGGTGGTGACGACACTTCGGAGCTGGTCTGCCAGGCCAAAGCCAGCGGCATTTCGGTGCTGACCGTAGAAAGCTGAATTCAAGCGAGGTGCATCATGCACAAAAAACACAGCCCTGACCGTCACGACGGGTTTGCCAAATATCGCGCGCGCCATTATCGCGGCGCTCGCCACACCCTGCTGTTGCTGCCACCGGCCAAGCGCCGCGCGCTGCAACGTAACCTGATATTTATCGGCACCACACTGGGCCTTATTTTACTGATCGCGCTGTTTTCCAAAGCCCAGGCGGCCGGCGGCTCCTATGTGGTCGACGACGGCGGGATCAACGATCCGGGCGAGTGCAGCGTCGACGCCTGGTACACCGCCAACCGGCATCAAGGCAACATTCATAACCAGACGCTTAACCCGGCGTGTACCTTCAGCGCGCTACCTGCCGTGGAATGGAGTGCAGCACTGTCGCGCGCCAGCAATGCGGGGGATGCCGAGACGCAAATCAGCCCGCAGGTAAAGGCCCAAGTGTGGTCGCAGGAGGCGTTGGGGCTGCAAATCGCGGTGTCTGCCACCAGCCACTTTGCCCTGGACCGCCAGCATGCATTCGACGGCGCGGACTTTAATGTACCGTTGACCTGGCAACCGGTGCAGGCATTGCGCCTGAGCCTCAATGGCGGCTGGACCCATGCCTACAACGGCGGTGAACAAAACCACCGCCTGACGTGGGGCGCAGGCTTTGAGTACCAGTTGGCAGACGCGCTCACGCTGATCGGGGAGCGCTACGGCCAGGAAGGCGGCGACCAGGCTTGGCAGGCCGGGCCGCGGTTCCATGTGGGCAAGCTGGTGGATGTGGATGTAGTGGTCGGGCAGAGCCTCACCGGTGATCACAACCAATGGTTGACCACCGGCGCGACCGTGCGTTTTTAAGGTTTTTTAGCTTGCTGCTCCAGGTGTAGTTGCAACTCTGGTTCGAGTCGCAACTGCGCCGCCAGTTCGTCTAGATAGCTGCGCTCCTTCGGCGCCTGGTCATTGACCAGCATCACGCTGGCCAGGTAGACCTCGGTCGCCAGCGCCGGGTCAGCGGCATATTCGGCAAAATCGGCGGCGTTCAGCGGCTTGGCGACTTCTTCGTCGAGCCACTGCTGCAATTGAGGGTCGTCGGTATGGCGGCCTATCTCGGCTGAGATCATTTGCTTTTCGTTGTCATCGATACTGTCGTCGGCCTTCGCTGCCGCGATCAGAGCGCGTAACACCGCATGGCTATGAGCTTGCGCTTCCTGACCATCTAGCTGGTCAACCGTCTGGATGGCTTGCTGCGGTGCGCTGGCCTGCTGGCGTTGCCAGGCCTGGTACGCCTGGAAAGCCGCCATGCCCAAGGAGGCCAATGCTGCGTAGTTCATCCCACCGGAGCGCGTTTGGGGGGTGCCACCTGCAGGTGCACCGCCCAACAATCCGCCCAGGCCACCTAATAAACCACCCAGCCCGCCACCTGCCGAAGCGTTGGTGCCACTGGCGGAGCTGTTCAACAAGCCGCCCAGCAAACCACCCAGGCCGCCGAGCCCACCGCCCTGCGCACCGCCTGAGCCGCCTTGCTGGCTGGCACGCAGCAGTTGTTCCAGTAAATTGCCGGTATTCATGGTGTCACTCTCCCGCAGCGTAATATTGGCGTTCAACAACCATAGCCCGCCTGCGCAGGAACACCAAGACCGCCGAGCGGGCACGCCTTATGATGGCCTCACCACGTTGAAGGAGAAACCTTGTGAACCGTCTTGAGCACATAGTGTTGATGGCTGACTACAACCAGTGGATGAACCGCAAAGTCTATGCCGCCGCCAGCCAGCTTACCGACGCAGAGCTGACCACGGACCGGCAGGCGTTCTTCGGCTCGATCCTCGGCACACTCAATCACCTGGCGCTGGGGGACACGGTGTGGCTCAAGCGATTTGCCGAGCATCCGGCAGGCTTTGCCCGGCTGGCGCCATTAACGTCGATTGCCACGCCCTCTGACTTGAAGCAACTGGCTTTCGCCAACCTGCGCGAGCTGGCGGCCCGCCGCACCTGGCTGGACCAACTGATCATCGACTGGGCCAACAGCCTGCGCGAGCCCGATCTGGACCAACGCTTGCAGTACCACAACATGCGCGGCGTGGCGAACCACAAGCCGTTCTTCGCGCTGCTGGTGCATTTTTTCAACCACCAGACCCACCACCGGGGCCAGGCAACCACGTTGCTGACCCAGGCGGGCGTGGACGTCGGTGATACCGACTTGCTAGCCCTGATTGATTGAACTCAGCGGGCACTGAAGGTGGCGTAAGCCTGCATCAAGCGCGGGAAGTCCTGCGGCTCGGGCAGTTGCGCGAAGCTTTCGAGCGCCGGCGTCGCGGCCCAAGGCAGTTTTTCGCTGGTCCAGGTTTCCATGAACGGCACGTAATCGCGGGCGTTATCCAGCAAGGTTGCGCGCACATTGACGAACTCATCGATGCCATGGGGGCGCGTAAACAGCCAGCTCATGCAGTGCGGGCAGCAATAATGGCGGTCCACGCCGTGCAAGCCACCTATCACCGGGCAACCCTGGGTCACGGTGAAGCCTGCGGCCGGAATCAACGCGCTAAGGGAAAACGCACTGGCGGTCATCTTCTGGCAGCCGTTGCAATGGCACGCCATGGTGATTACCGGCGGCAAACTCACACTGAAACGCACCCGGTTACAACGGCAACTACCTTCCAGCGGCAAGGTTTCGACGCTCATCACTCACTCCTTTTCATGATTGTTGGCACCGCAGGGTAACGTGAACTGCCCCCGGAATAAAACCGAACGCCGCGCCGCCTGCGAGGTCACAACCCTGAGGGCGCGGGGTTGTTTGCCCGCGCCCTGCCCACGCGCCGCCGCTGCTTTATGGCCGCGCGTACCCCCATAAGAAGGAGACGCTTACATGGTCACTCACTTCAAGGTCGCCGGGCATCTGGCTTGCGGCCATCACGGCACCAACCTCACCTCCAGCACCGAGCTGAACCGAGTCAAATGCCGCACCTGCCGCAATACCGACGCCTACAAAGAAGCGCGCCGCACCCAGCGCAACGCTGCCCGCCGCTCCGCGCGCAAAGCCAAAACCCATACTGCCGTTGACTGGCGCAGTGCCTGGACGCAACGCCTCACCGACTTGCCTGGGCTGCAGCGCCTGCCACGCGGTTTCAGTGGGCAGCCATTTGTCTGAGCTGTTCAGGCGTTGAAAACAGATTAACCCGGTTCCCATCTGGATCCTGCAGCAGATGCTAGATGTCAGTGCGCCTTGTGCTCGGCTGGCGGTGCATCGGCCTGCAACTTCTGCACGTCGCTGACCGCCAGCTCCCTCGACTGGCCACCCCAACCCTGGCGCAGATAGTTGAGCAGGTCGGTCAGCTGTTGGTGATTGAGCTTGTCGGCAAAGCCCGGCATCGGTTGCATGCGCTCGAACCCGGTGAATTGCTGCTCGCCGATGCCGTCCTCGATCACCCGCAGCAGGTTGCGCGGGTCTTCCAGGCGCAGCGTGGTGTTGCCGCGCATGGCCACCGCGATGTGCGGCTTGCCCTCGCCGTTCGGCGCGTGGCAACCGGCGCAGACGTTCAGATAGTCCTGGCGGCCGCGTTGGGCGCTTGGGCTCATGGCGTCCAGCGACGTCTCGCTCAGCACCTTGGCCACCGGCGGTTGATCGCCCAGCAGGAAAGTCGCCATGGCGGCCAGGTCCGGATCGCTCAGGCCCTGGGTGCTGTTGTGGAACACCGGGAACATCTCATTGAACATCGTGCCCTGGGCACTCATGCCGTGCTTGAGGAACGTGCTCAGGTCCTGATGATTCCAGCCGCGAGCGGCCAGGTCATTGGCCAACAGGCTGGGTGCCAGATAGCCATTGAGCAGGCCGCCGGTCAGGCGTTTATCCTGCTGCATTGCGCCGGGCAACCCGCGTGGCGTGTGGCATTCGCCGCAGTGGCCGAGCACCTCGACCATGTATTGGCCACGCTGGAATGCTTCACTTTTGCCCTCGGTCGGGGCAAGTTTTACATCCTTGCCGTAGAGCATGTTCCAGCCCATCAGGCCCAGACGCACGTTGAACGGAAAGCTCAGGCGGGTAACCGGCGCCGCACGCTCGATAGGCTCGATGGTTTTCAGGTACGCATGGATCGCGTCCGAATCTGCACGGGGCATCAGGTGGTACGAGGTGTACGGCATTGCCGGGTACAGATTCGCGCCGTCCCGGCGTTTGCCTTCAGTGAGCGCGGCGAAGAATTCGTCATCGGTGTACAGGCCAATGCCGTGCTCTTTGCTCGGGGTGATGTTGGTGCCATAGATGGTGCCGAACGGCGAAATGATCGGCAGACCGCCTGCAAACGGTGCGCCACCCGGTGCGGTGTGGCAGGCCATGCAGTCAGCGGCGCGGGCGAGGTATTCGCCGCGTTTGACTTGATCGTCCGCGTGCGCCAACACCACCGGCGCGGCCAGGCCAACCGCCAGCGCAAGACGGGAAAGTAGTTGCTTCATGCTTAACCCTCCTTGACCAGGCCGAGATCGGTCAGCACGTTGCGGGTCGCGTTGTAGTAACGCACGTAGCCGGTGCAGCGGCAGATGTGGTGGCCGAGGCTGTCCTCAATGACTTTTTCCAGCTGGCTTTTGACGATGGGCTGACGCTGCAGCTTCTCGACCAGCACGGTCGCGGCATTGACAAAACCCGGCGCGCAGTAGCTGCACTGGAAGGCGAATTCATCGACAAAACGCTGCTGGATCGGGTTCAGCTCAGTGACTTTACCCTGATCGTCGCGGGTTGCGTGGCCTTCGATGGTGCGGACTTTTTTGCCTTCGAAATAGTGTGCCCCCGTGATGCAGGTGCGCACTTCTTCGCTGGTGCCGTCCGGGTTGTCGACGATCACCACACAGGCGTGGCAAATGCCCTGGCCGCAGCCGAGGCGCGAGCCGGTGAGGTTTTTGTATTCGTGCAGGTAATCGATCATCGGCAGGTCATCAGGGATGTCCACCGGGCCGACGGATTGACCGTTGAGGGTCAGTTGAAACGGACGGTTAGCCATTGAGGGCCTCCTTGATGCGCGCAGAAGTGATGGGCAGGTCGCGGACACGTTTGCCGATGGCGTGGGCCACGGCGTTACCGATGGCGCCGACAATCGGGATCATCACCACTTCGGCAATGCCCTTGGACGGGTCGCTCGGCGACAGCGGCGCCAGGATTTCGGCCGTCTGGTTCCACACCGCAACGTGGCGGGCCATCGGCAAACGGTAACGGTTGAAATTCCAGTCACCCTCCCCCGGCCCGCCTTCGTACAGCGGCATCTCTTCCATCAACGCATGGCCAATGCCCATGGCGATCCCGCCTTCGAGCTGACCCTTGACCAGCTCTTCCACCAGCACCCGACCGCACTCGACCCACGAGTGATGGTTGAGCACTTGCACGTCGGCGGAGCCCTTGTTCACTTTCAATTCCACCAGCGTCGCGACCGGGCTGTAGTAAGTCACCGCCGCGTTGTTCAACTGGGTGTCCGGGTAGTGGACGTTCTGGCGATCCAGCAGGTGGAAACCGTTGCTGGTCATTTGCGCCTGTTTCGCCTTCGGCGCGCCGTCGCCGTACTTCACGGCCAGACCGTCGAGCGGCAGGCGTTCACGCACGCCGTCGATGCTGTAATCGGCCTCGGCCCAGCTCCAGCGGTTGAAGCCGTGCACGGTAGCGCCGGTCACCAGGCCTTTTTCATGGGCGTGTTTGGCCAATTGCGCAAAACTCAGCGGCTGCATGCCGTTGGCGGTGAGTTTGCCGTCAACCCAATGCGCGTCTTCGCGGCGCACCACATACGGGTTGGCCTGGCCGCCGTAAGGGCCTTGGCCCCAGATCTGCAACGCCGCCGGCCACAGGCCGTGGTTGAACAGCACCCGAGAGGCTTCACGGGTGGCGTGGCTGAAGTAATACGCAGAATTGGTCGCCGACGAGGCCGACGCCAGTTTGCCGACCCAACGTGGGTTGCGCAAAAAACCATCCTGCTCGGCCTGGCTCATGACGTAAGGGTTGCCGCCCGTGATCAGTTGCAACTCTTGCCATTCGGTTTCGCCGGTCTTCACTTGCGTGGCCGGAATGCCGATGAAATCCGCCACCACCAGCGCTTGCGAGGTGGACATGCCGGTGCCGATTTCAATGCCGATATGGCGCAACGTCACGTGGCCTTCGGCGGTGAATTCGATGCTGGCCATCGGTGCCTCGGAACCGGTGCCGAAGTCTTTCTGGCAGATGGCAAAACCCACGCCATACCAGTTATCCGGGTCAGCGGCTTCGCGCGTCTTTTTGATCTGGTCGCGGTTTTTCCAGACGTCGTGGGCAGCCGCTTTGTCGAGAATCTCGTGTAAGCGCAATGCCCCGGCCGGCACCGCGCCCTGGGTGTTTTTCATGCCCGAGAGCATGGCGTTTTTCTTGCGCAGGTCGATGGCGTCGATGCCCAGACGCCCGGCGATTTCGTCGACCATCATCTCGGTCGAGGCCATGCTCTGCAGGGTGCCGTAACCGCGCATCGAACCCGCTTCAACCGCGCGGGAATGGTAGGCCGTGACCTGCAAATCGTTCTGCGGCATGTAGTAGATCGACTGCGCTGCCGTGGCGCCAACCGCCGCCACCGAAGGGCTGTAGTTGATCCGCCCGCCACCGTCGACGTTCATCTCGGCGCGGAAAATCTGGAAACTGTGATCGTTTTTGTCCACCGCCAATTGGTAGCGAATGTCGAAGGGGTGACGCTTGATGCCGCTCTGGAACTGCTCATAGCGGTCGTTGGCCAGGCGCACCGGCACACCGGCGCCATACAACGCGGCCAGGGCTGCGTAGTAGACAAAAATGTTGTGGTCCTTGGAACCGTAACCGACGGTGTAACCCGGGTGCATGTTCAGATTCGCCAGGCCGAAGCGCGATGGCGCGATCATTTTTGCGGTTTCGGTGGCGGCTTCCAGCGGGCATTGGGTCGCGACAACAAAGTGCAAGGTTTTGGTGGCCGGGTCGTACCAGCCGTTGCCGTTGTCCGGCTCCATCGCCGCCGGTTCAATCGACGGGGTTTTGTAGCGCTCGTCGAACACCAGCCAGTTGTCGGGCGGCGCGTCGATTTGCTGCTGCATCCGGTCGGCGTAAAACAGCCCGCGCTCGGTCAGGTTGCCGTGCAGGTCCGGCTGGGAATTCCACACCGGGCGACGGTTTTTCAGCATGGGGAACAGGATCGAATCCTTGAGGCTGGCGAATTCATCCTCGTCCGCCGAGGTCGCACCGCCGACGCGCACGTAGCGGAAGCTGCCGTATGGGTCACGTTCGTAGTACGGCACCTGGGCGCCGTAACGGATGGCTTTGTCATTGAATTTGAGTTTGGCCTTGGCCTGGCGGAAACGCTCGAAGTCGTTCCAGATCAGGATCGCCACAGGGTGACCGATGAACATCGGCACCTTGCCTTCCGGCAGCAGCGGATCCGGCGCGTGTTCTTCCGGGAAGACGATACCGTCCTTGTCCAGGTCGGCGGCGGTCACAATGCGGTCAGGCTGCAAATCGGCACCGAGCCACGACAGATCGTAGCCGGCGTAGATGCGATCGGCCTTGGTTGTTTTCAGCAACATGGCGTGGCCCTGCTGCTGCGGCCAGCCCGGCATGTCCTTGGCGCGGATGTCGCGGGCAAAGACTTTGCTGCCGCAGACCTTGGACAAGGCGTCGTTACGCGAGCGCGCCTTGCCGTTGTTGCCCAGCCATTGCTCGGACGGCACGGTCACGCTGTTTTCCATCAAGGCAGCCAGCGCCTGGGTGCTGAGCGGTGTAAGCGTCACGCTCACACCCGCCACCAGCCCGCCCTGAAGGAACGAGCGCCGGGAGATATCACGGTTGGACATGGATCATCCTCTGGGCGGTTATGGGTCCGCCCTTTTAGTTATGTTCTGGGGGTCTCGATCCTTGCAGGAGCGCTTTCGCTGGAAACAAAAGGCTGGAGTTGACAGTGCAAAGCTGACCGAAAGGTTAACTTTATAGGTTTCTGCGCCTGCCGCAAACAATCTGTTACAAAAACCGAACAAAGAATCAACGCGTTGCCGCTTTGCTCTGAGTAAAAGCAAAGGTCGCGAAGGATCAGGGGAATGTCAGGAGGGATACACACGCAAAAGGATCGGCAAACAGGTCATGCCGACAAAACGAGCGGTGGAGTTTTCTAATTTGGGGTAGCACAAACGAAAAAGGGCTCGCATGAAAAATCATGCAAGCCCTTGATATCTATGGTGCCCGAACCCGGAATCGAACCGGGACGCCCTTACGAGCGGGGGATTTTAAGTCCCATGCGTCTACCAGTTTCGCCATTCGGGCGGTAGCGCGGTGTTGCAGGGTTGGGAATATATAGACCCCGGCGCTTGGATGCAAGGTCGAGGCGCACCTTTATCGTGCTCATCCTGAGCTGAAAAACCTTGTCAGATCAGTGATCTACGCAGCCAACCTGGCATTGCACCAAGCGGGTTGGCGGACTGTCCTGGGCCGATGCCACGGGTTAAATGCAGCACTCGTTTTCCAGAATCAGCTAAGTTGAAGACTTTGGCGACACCAAAACCAATGATCAAACAGGAATGATCGCAATGCGCACCTTTTCAATCCAACATATAGATCATGTTGTTTTACGCGTGAAAGACATCACCCGCAGCCTGGCGTTTTACACCTCGGTACTGGGCTGTGAGGTCAAAAAACGCCGTGACGACCTCGGCATGATCCACCTGAGTGCCGGGACGTCCCTGATTGACCTGGTCGATGTGAACGGGTCGATCGGCCGTGAGGGTGGGGAGCCGGCGGGCAAGCAGAGGCATAACGTCGATCACGTTTGCCTCAGGGTTGAGCCTTTTGATGAGTCCGCGATTCTCAACCACTTGGCTGAGGCGGGTGTGTTTGCGGAAAAGGCGCAGAAGCGCTATGGCGCAGACGGGACAGGCTGGTCGATTTACTTCAACGATCCAGATGACAACCGGATCGAGCTGAAGGGCCCTGCCATTTAGTCTGGTTGCTTAGAGGGCGGCGAACGATACGTTTATCGTGCGCCAGGCTTTCAGCGCACTAGTCAAAAGCGCCGTTAAGCACTTCGTAGATGATCCCGGAAGCAATTGCCACGAGGATCAAATCCGTGCCTGCCTGCTGCCATTCGTAGCCGTCGTAATGAGGCAGCCTGCCGAGTAATCGGCCGTCCAGTTTTTTTGCGATCCCTGGAGGCAGCGGCTTTCCTCGAGCGAGGTTCTTTTGTACGCCAGGTGGCAGTGATGGGCCAGGCCGCCAATAATCACGATAGCCACCCAGCACGCCTAGCACGCTGCCTCGATCAATGCTGGGAGCATATTGCGAATCGCCGCCTTTGCCCTTCTTGCCCTGCCCCCCATGGCCGTTGCCGTTGCCGTTGCCATGGCCTTGCCCCTTCCCGTTACCAGGATCAGCCAACGCCGTCGCCGAGCCCGCGACCAGGGCAATGCAAGTGATGACGACTACCAACGAGCGAGATTTGAACATGATCATTCACTCCAGAAGGGACTGCCCTTTTGAATATA
Organism: Pseudomonas sp. PA-5-4B; assembly: GCF_021606215.1. Lineage (NCBI taxonomy): Bacteria > Pseudomonadati > Pseudomonadota > Gammaproteobacteria > Pseudomonadales > Pseudomonadaceae > Pseudomonas > Pseudomonas sp. PA-5-4B. The sequence goes on from NZ_WKDB01000093.1 coordinate 18,973, forward strand.
GATCGAATTGCCGAAATCAGTAGCGCTCGCCCATTACGGAGCGCTCAAATGCAGCCCGCTCAACTTTATAAAAACGATTCTCTTGCGAACGCCCTGCGAAGGTTTTTATTGAGGTATGCGAAAGCTGCCCGCCGATTTTCTCCATCGCCCGCTGCGAGCGAATATTGTCGGCGCCGACGTGGAACCATACGGTATCGACCCACTGAAAGGCGTGCTTGAGCATCAGTTGTTTAAGCTCGCCATTGGCCCCGCCGCCCCATTTTTCACGGGCCAGAAACGTGTAACCGATGGCCACCTCACGTTGCGGCTCACTGAAGTCATAGTAACGAGAGCTGCCCACCACCCTGTTGCTCTCAAGGTCGATCACCACCAGTACGCTGGGGGATGCCAGCGCCTGCTCGAACCATTCGCGAAACACCGGTTCCTGGTAGCGCGTGGGGCTGGGGTGCTGGGCCCAGATCAACGGGTCGCAGGCGACGCCATACAGGGCCTCGAAATCCCCGGTTTCCAGCGGGCGCAGCTCAAGTAACACACCCTTGATGGAGGGCGGTATGGGTAGCGATTGCATCACTGTACTCCAGGCGCTGACAGTGCCAGATCATCGCGCATGGGCGATGGCATTCGCAACAACCGGTGAGCCACCGTGAAGCTACACCCCCACTTCTCTGTTGCGTGCAGTGGCCACAAGGCTGGGATCAACCCTGGCCATGAGCTGGGTGAGCGTGTCGAGGTCCGGCAACGGCAATGCACTGATCAATACCTTGTCCTGACGGCACACCAGAAACGCCGGGATACCCGATTGCCTTTCATCGTAGATCATTGCGTAACGCACGTACGGGTTGTCCATGCAGAACGAAAACAGATCAAATTTCACGCCTTTCACCAGTGAAGCGTTGATGATCAGCAGGTCCAAGGGTTCGCAGTCATACTCCAGCGCGCTTAATACCTCCTCCAGCCGGTGCATCGGCGCAATCCGGTAGTAACCCAGATGGTTCAGGGCACGCTCGATCCTCAACCGGGAGAAATGCTGGTCATCTGCGATCAGAATCCTGAGTGCTTTATTTGGCATCTTTCGCATCCTCGCGATTAGTCTTACGTACTCCATCACTGATAAATAATCGTAAACGTTGCCGACGCGTTGGCCGGCCCCGGCGTGACCTTGGACTGGGTTTGCAGATAACGTGCGCGCAACGGGATTGAATAGCTGCCCTCGGTCGCTCGCAGGGCCAGGCCACTGTTTTGATTCGTCGCTAAAGGCAAGCCGATTCCGTTAGGGGTTGCAACCTGCACACCTACGCCTGTGGCGGCAGGTGCACTGCCGCCCGTTGTAGAGTCGAGGCTCAGCACGCCATTGCCGCCGTTGATCGCAGTCCGCGCCGGGTCGACGCGATATTGCAGGGTGTTATTGACCACGGTGCCAGGCGTGCTGCTGCCGGAGGGTGAATTGCCGCTCTGGGAAATCCAACCGGGACCTGTGGTCCTGAAGGTCCCCGTAAACGCCGGGCAATCATTTAATCGAATGGCAAAATCGACCCAGGCGCTGGCAGTGTTGACTCCCGTAAATGTCTTGGTCTGATGTGTACCCATAGGGACGTTCACATCCGGCGTGCTGCAGGTGCGCGAGACAATCTGGATAGTGCCGGAGATACCCATTTTGAAGCCCAGCATTCTGGCGTCGCCAAAACTGCCAAATAGGCTCACGGTCGGCAACGTATTGCCCACCAACACGCCCGGTTACACATCGCCCAGTTTGATTAATACCAATTCAAAATTGGAAGGTCCGTCAAACGGGACCAGGCACCGCCAGCCCGGCGTACACGAGGTCCAAATTTTGCTCGTTGCCCTTGGCAGAGGGC
>NZ_WKDB01000094.1:0-20292 GCF_021606215.1 Pseudomonas sp. PA-5-4B
GCGTAAAGGAGCTGGCACACGCATTTATTGATCCAGGTCGGGCTTTTGCGGGTTTTGTATCGCTGTGTATCGGCGGGTGCCGTTCGACACAGGCGTGATACCTCAGAGGGTTTCAATAGGCACTCTGCGACTCGACAAGGTAATCACCATGCGACCTATCACATTCCTGTTTACCAGCCTGCTGCTGGCTTTCGCTCTGACCGCAAGCTGGATGGCCAGTGGCGAGAGCAAGCAACCTGCGGGTGCCACGCCGTCGCTGGCGGGAGCGGTCGAATGGCTCAACTCACCGCCTCTGAGCCTTGAAGCGCTCAAAGGCAAAGTAGTGCTGGTGGATTTCTGGACCTATGACTGCATCAACTGCCGGCGTGCGCTGCCCTACGTCAATACCTGGGCCAAACGCTACGAAAAAGACGGTTTGGTGGTGATTGGCGTACACACGCCCGAATACGCGTTTGAGCACATCCCGGCCAACGTCAAGGAACAGGTGCGCAAGCTGGGCATCGGTTATCCGGTGGCTATCGACAATAACTACGCGATCTGGCGCAGCTTCGATAACCAATATTGGCCGGCCCACTACCTGATCGATGCCAAGGGGCACGTGCGTTACAGCCACTTCGGTGAGGGACGCTACGAGGCTCAGGAACAGGTGATTGAAGTACTGTTGAATGAGGCCAGGGCGATTCAATGAGGCGGTCTACGCTTGAAGGGCACTCCCAGGTTCTGCCGCGGACTAAGCAACAGGGCCGCTGAAGGCCCTCTGCTTTTCTGACATGGACCGGACATGAACCAAACCAACCTTCAATTCAAAACCCTGCTGTTATTGCTGGCCCTGGTGACCATCGCCTTTATCTGGATATTGCTGCCGTTCTATGGCGCGGTGTTCTGGGCGGTCATCCTTGGCATCATCTTCGCCCCGATGCAGCGGCGCCTGCAGCAACGCTTCAGCTGGAACCGCAACCTGACGTCCCTGGCCACCCTTACGGTATGCCTGGTGATCGCAATTTTGCCGGTGATCATCACCAGCGTGCTGCTGGTGCAAGAGGGCGCCACCCTCTATAAAAATATCGAAAGCGGCAAATTGGACGTGGCGGGGTATATCGAACAGTTCAAGAACATCCTGCCACCGTACTTCCAGCACCTGCTCGACCGCTTCGGCATGGGTAACCTGGAGGGGCTGCGGGAAAAGATCGTCAAGAGCGCCATGCAAGGCAGCCAGTTCTTTGCCACCCAGGCGTTCAGCTTCGGCCAGGGCACGTTTGATTTCCTGGTGAGCTTTTTCATCATGCTGTACCTGCTGTTTTTCCTGCTGCGTGACGGCCCGGAACTGGTGCGCAAAGTACGTACGGCGGTGCCGTTGGCCGAGCCGCAAAAGCGCCGGTTGCAACTCAAGTTCAATCGGGTGGTACGTGCGACCGTCAAGGGCAACGTGTTGGTCGCCGTGACCCAGGGTGCGCTGGGCGGTTTGATCTTCTGGTTTCTGGACATTCCCAGCGCGTTGCTCTGGGCGGTGTTGATGGCGTTTCTGTCGTTGCTGCCAGCCGTCGGCGCTGGGATCGTGTGGGGGCCGGTGGCCGCCTACTTCCTGTTGAGCGGTTCGATCTGGCAGGGCGTAGTACTGGGCTTGTTCGGCGTGTTCGTGATCGGGCTGGTGGACAATGTATTGCGCCCGATCCTGGTGGGCAAAGACACCAAGATGCCGGATTACCTGATCCTGATCTCGACCTTGGGCGGCCTGTCGGTGTTTGGCTTGAATGGCTTTGTGATCGGGCCGCTGGTGGCGGCGCTGTTTATGTCCAGTTGGGCGTTGTTTGTCGAAAGCAAGCCGCGGGTCAAACTGCCATTGCCCTAGTTCTCAGGCGTGAGTTTTCAGGCCAGAGGCTTCAGGCATGGAGCCTGAAGTTCGACACCTGTTGTTGCTGTTGTTGCGCAGCGGACAGCGAGGTGAGCGGGCCGCTGATGGTTTCGCCATCGCGTACCACATACCAGCAGGCCAGCAACCCGAGCTCCCGGAGTGGGGCGGGGACGGCACTGCCGACAACGGACATGATTTGAACAGTAGGCATAGGCACCTCCAAAGGTATGGGGGTCACCTTACGGGCTGATGGCGCGTAGGAAAAATCACCCTTCTCGATAGTCAACATTAACGCCAGGCGTCAATCCACTACTTGATCGAGCATGTTCACCACTTCCTGCTCGCTGAGCAGGCCTTTGCGCACCAGGTTTTCTGCCAGCAGCGCGAGAAATTTTGCGCTGCGGTGGCCCTCTAGGTGCTTGAGTTCGGTAAGTGCGCTGTAAACCTTGCTGGACGTGCACAGGCCAGCGGTGCGGTGCGGGTTTTGCGTGGGCATGGTCAGTCGTCCTTAATTGTTATTGGGTGGACCGCTCGATAGTGAGACCGTTGAGTGACGTAAACATGACAGCGCAGGCCCAGGTCAAGCAAGTGGACATTTGACCGTCATGATGTGGGATTGCGGTTCGGGCATTGTCCTCATAGCGACCTTGGCATGATAAAACCGGGCTTTTCAGGCAAAACTCAGGCAAAACGCAGGTAAAAAAAAGACCCCGCGTGTGGGCGAGGCCTGTTCATTTCTAACCTGACTGCGTGTTACCAGCCGCGGCCATAATAACCGTGGGGAGGGCCATAGTAGCCGCGTGGTGGGCCGTAATAGACCGGCGCCGGGCGGTAGTAAACCCGCTGTTGCACATACACCGGCGGTGGCGGTGCGTAGTAGACCGGCGGCGGTGCGGCATACACCGGTTGCGGCTGGACATACACCGGTTGCTGCACGTAAACCGGCTGGGATTGGCTGGCAACTACGGAGCCAACAACGGCTGCGCCGATCAAACCACCCAATATGGCCGGGCCACCCCAACCACCACCGTGGGCGGAGGCTTGGCCTGCCATAGCGAGTGCGCCGATAAGCAAGGCGATTTTGGGGATTTTACGAATCATGGTCATTCCTCGGTTAGCCCCTGCGCTTGTGGTCTGCAATCAATAGACTCAAGGATTGTCGCGGGGATACTTTTAAGACAACGTATTTCTGAAAAACAGCACCGCCGCTAGGTAAAGGTTGTGTAAGGTCTGTACCGATTTGCTTACTCAAAGGAGTTTTCCATGCAGATGCACCCCAACAAGGACACCCAACTGTGCATGTCATTGTCGGCGCGTCCCGGGAATTTTGGCTTGCGATTTCACAACCATCTGTACGAACAGCTGGGGCTGAACTTCTACTATAAAGCCTTCAGCAGCCAGGATTTGCCCGGCGCGATCGGCGGCATTCGGGCGCTGGGCATCCGTGGTTGCGGGGTGTCCATGCCGTTCAAGGAAGCTGCCATTGCCCTGGTCGATGAGTTGGATGCCTCGGTCAAGGCCATTACTTCGCTCAACACCATCGTTAATACCGACGGCCATCTCAAGGCCTACAACACCGACTACATTGCCGTGGAACAATTGCTGAAAAAGCACGCGGTGCCCAAGGATTCGACCTTCGCGCTGCGTGGCAGCGGCGGCATGGGCAAGGCTGTGGCCAGTGCCCTGCGTGACGGCGGTTATGCCAACGGCGTGATTGTGGCGCGCAACGAAGCGGCGGGCCGGGCGTTGGCGCAGAGCCTGGGGTATGAGTGGCAAGCAGAGCTGGGCGAGTTGCGCCCGCAGATGCTGGTCAACGTGACGCCGATCGGCATGACCGGCGGTGCAGAAGCGGACCAGTTGGCCTTTGCGGCCGATGCTGTGGACGCTGCTGACACGGTGTTCGATGTGGTGGCGATCCCCGCCGAAACGCCGTTGATCGTGCGCGGGCGTGCCCAGGGCAAACGAGTGATTACCGGGTTGGAAGTGATCGCAATCCAGGCGTTGGAGCAGTTTGTGCTGTACACCGGTGTGCGGCCAACGGACGAACAGTTCCAGGCGGCAGTGGCTTTCGCCCGAAATTAAAGCACTGCGCAGATCCAAATGTGGGAGCGGGCTTGCCCGCGATGAGGGCGTGTCAGCCGCCTTATACATCACTGACCCACCGCAATCGCGGGCAAGCCCGCTCCCACATTTTTAATCGGGTTAAGCCTGTTCCAACTGGGCCAGGCGCTCTTCCAACGCTGCGATCCTGGCTTCAAGCTCCTCAATACGCTCCACCGAAACTCCGCCGGCCGAACGCTCCACCGGGCTCCCGCGTGCCGCGATGATCGCCTCAATATCCGCCGGATCCCCCAACGCATGGGTATAACGATCTTCCCGTTGCCCTGCCTGGCGCGGCACCAATACTGCCAGCCCGCGCGCAATCAGGCGTTCAAGCTGGTGCACGACCTGTTCGGCATCTTCAAAGTCATGCATGCGCCCGCTGCGGGTCAGCAGTTCGTTGACGGTCTGCGGCCCGCGCAGAAACAGCAGCCCGATCAGGATTACCTGGGCCGGCACCAGCTCCAGTGCCTTGTCCACCCGATGCTCCCAGCGGTCGGCGCGGCTGCCCATCACCAGTCGGGTAAAGCCTTGGCCCTCGAGCACCCGCAGGCTCTGGCCGACCTGGCCCTGGCTCAAGTTGGTCACCGGTTCCCGGCTGGTCTTCTGGTTGCAGGCCAACACCAGCGCATTGAGTGTGAGCGGGTAGGTTTCCGGGTTGGTCGCCTGTTTTTCGATCAGGCAGCCCAGGATGCGGATTTCCGTGCTGTTCAGGCGCGGCTCAGGGGTGTCGGTGTCGTGCTCGGCGGTCATCGCGCTTTCCCTATGCAGTGAAGCTCACTAGCCTAATCCTGAAAAAATAAAAGACAAGCCGCAGGCATGGCTATAATCGCCGCTGGTTCCAAACCCTGCCATCACCGTGAGACTGTCATGACTATTTCCCTGTACGCCGCCTCCATCCCGGTCTTCAAGCAAATGCTCAACGCGCTGAGCGACGTGCTGAACAAAGCCGAAGCCCACGCCACCGCCAAGAACATCGAACCCAATGCCTTGCTGCAAGCGCGTCTGTTCCCGGACATGTTCCCGCTGGTGCGCCAGGTGCAGATCGCCGTCGACTTCGCCAAGGGCGTTTCCGCGCGCCTGGCCGAGATCGAAGTGCCGAAGTACGAAGACAGCGAAGTGACCTTCGCCGATCTGCAAGCACTGATCGCCAAGGTGCTGGCATTTGTCGACACCATCAAGCCTGAGCAAATCGACGGCAAGGAAGGCATCGAGATCATCACCCGCCCAGGCACGCCGAAAGAGAAGCGCTTCAGCGGTCAGTCTTACCTGCTGACTTATGGCCTGCCGCAGTTCTTCTTCCACGTCACCACCGCTTACGCTTTGCTGCGTCACAACGGTGTGGAAGTGGGCAAGCGCGATTACATGGGCGCTTTCTAAGCATCCAGATACAAAAAAAGCCCGGGATCGTTGCTGTCGAACGCCCCGGGCTTTTTTACGCCTGGATAGTTAAGCCGTTTGCTCTTCCTTGCCCAGGCAGGCGGCTGCCGTGAACAGCACATCGGTGGACGAGTTGAGCGCGGTTTCCGCCGAGTCCTGCAGCACACCGATGATGAAGCCTACGGCCACCACCTGCATGGCGATCTCGCTGGGAATGCCGAACAGGCTGCACGCCAGGGGAATCAGCAGCAACGAGCCACCGGCCACACCCGACGCGCCGCAGGCACATACCGCCGCGACCACGCTGAGCAGCACGGCGGTTGGCAGGTCCACGGCAATACCGAGCGTGTGCACGGCGGCCAGGGTCAACACGGTGATGGTAATCGCCGCGCCGGCCATATTGATGGTGGCGCCCAGCGGGATCGACACCGAGTAAGTGTCTTCATGCAGGCCCAGGCGTTTGCTCAGCGCCAGGTTCACCGGAATATTCGCCGCCGAACTGCGGGTGAAGAACGCGGTGATGCCGCTTTCGCGCAAGCACATCAGCACCAGCGGATAAGGGTTGCGGCGCAGTTTCCAGAACACGATGGCGGGGTTGATCACCAGCGCGACAAACAGCATGCAGCCGATCAGCACCACCAGCAGGTGGGCATAGCCGAGCAGGGCGCCGAAACCGGAGGTGGCCAGGGTCGAGGCCACCAGGCCGAAGATACCCAGCGGCGCAAAGCGGATGACGACGCGCACGATCAGGGTGACGCCATTGGACAGGTCATCGAGCACCGTGCGGGTGGTAACACCTGCATGGCGAATCGCGATGCCCATGCCGATGGCCCAGGCCAGGATGCCGATAAAGTTGGCATTCATCAGCGCGCTCACGGGGTTATCCACCACGCTCAGCAGCAGGCTTTGCAGCACTTCGCCGATGCCGCCGGGGGCGCTGACGGTGGCGTCATGGGTAGCCAGCACCAAAGGCGACGGGAACAGCATGCTGGCAACCACTGCGACGACGGCAGCGGCAAAGGTGCCGAGCAGGTACAGGAACAGGATTGGCTTGATATGGGTTTCCTGGCCATGTTTATGGTTGGCGATAGACGCCATGACCAAGACAAACACCAGAATCGGCGCAACGGCCTTCAGCGCGGTGACAAACACCTTGCCGATAAAACCAGTGGCTCGCGCAGCCTCGGGCAACAGCAAGGCCAGTAAGATACCGGCCACCAGGCCGATGACAATTTGGGTGACCAGACTGACGCGCATCAGTCGTTGCAGCAGGGAAGGGGCAGCAGTCATAAACAGTTGTCTCTAGTTTTTTTAGTAGGACGCAGCATTGCAGGCACAGAGCGACGTAGGAAGCAGGCCCAAAGTCTAACATGCTGTAGGAAGCGTCCCGTTTCGGTGCGGCATTCCGTCACCCGCAACTGTAGGGTTTGGCCAGGCCAAGACCTATTCTGTTAAGATTGCGGCCTCTCATCTTTCCTCTCCGTCAGCGAGCCCTTCGGGCTGTCGTTGATGTCGTCGTTTCTGGAGTTTTCATGTTGTTCCCTATCCTGCTGCTGTCGGCCGCCGGTTTTACCGTGCTGACCACAGAATTCATCATTGTCGGGCTGCTGCCGTCGATCGCCCGCGACCTGAACGTCAGCGTGTCCCAGGCCGGGCTGCTGGTGACGTTGTTCGCGTTTACCGTGGCGGCATTCGGGCCGTTCCTGACCGCATACTTCGCGCGGTTCCAGCGCAAGCGCCTGTTTATCTGCATCCTGATCATGTTTGCGCTGGCTAATACCGTGGCGGCATTGGCGCCGAACATCTGGGTCATGGCCTTGGCGCGCTTGATTCCGGCGTTGGGGTTGCCAGTGTTTTGGGCCTTGGCGAGTGAAACAGCGGTGGATATCGTCGGGCCGGAGTTTGCCGGCCGGGCCATTGAAAAGATCGGTTTCGGGATTGTCTGCGCCACGGTGTTCGGCATTCCGGTTGGCACCTTGATCTCCGATATGTTCGGCTGGCGCACGGCGTTTGCGATTCTCGCCGTGGTGGCGTTGGCCAAGGCCTTGCTGCTGTTTATCTACCTGCCGGTGACCACACCGAAGAACGATCAGGTGAGCCTGCGCTCGCAGTTCAAGCTCCTGCGCAACCCGTTGATGCAGGGCCATATCCTGCTGTCGATCCTGGTCTTCAGCGGCATGTTTACCGCTTACACCTACCTGGCAGACATCCTTGAGCGCCTGGCCGGCTTCGACGGCACGCTGGTGGGCTGGTGCTTGATGGGTTTTGGCGCGGTGGGCCTGATCGGCAACGCCCTCGGCGGGCGTGCGGTGGATCGTCACCCGCTGATTGCGTCCATGGTGTTTTGCGGGTTCATGATCGCCGGCATGGTCGCGGTGGTCCCGGCGATTCACTCCACCCTCGGCCTGGCAGCGGCGATGGCGGTGTGGGGCGTGACCCAGGCGGCGATGTTTCTGGTCAGCCATGTGCGCCTGATGAAAGCCGCGCCCCACGCCCCGGCGTTTGCGGCGTCGCTGAATATCGCTGGCGCCAACTTGGGTATTGGCCTGGGGGCAATGGTGGGTGGGCATGTGATCGACACCCTTGGCCTTGCCAGCCTGGGGTTTGCGGCGTCCGGATTTATCCTCGTATCGATCCTGCTGGCGCTGTGGTTGATGACCGCCGAGCAGCCGATGGCGTCCAGCGCCTGAGTCAGCCTGGCTGGGACGGGATCAGGCTTATGTGGGAGCCGGGCTTGCCCGCGATGCAGGCACCTCGGTGTATCAGTAAGACCGAGGTGATGCTATCGCAGGCAAGCCAGCTCCCACACCTTGCCGTCAGGGCAGGGCGGTAAACAGCTCGCGCCGCGCCCCTTCGGTAATCGCCACGATGCCGGGGTGCTTGATCTTGCGTTCCACCGAGATCGCGTAGAACGACTCGGTGACCGCATCGGTCTGGCCGATCAGCGCCACGCCATATTGGCGCACCACCTCATCGGCGATCACGCTGGGGGCGATAAATATCCCGCTGCCCGACTGCCCAAACGCCTGCATCAACGCGCTGTCGTCGAACTCGCCGATGATCTTCGGCTGGATCTGCTGCTCGGCAAACCAGCGCTGCAAGCGGCTGCGCACCACCGTCTCTGCGCCCGGAATCAATAACGGCGCGCCCTGCAGGCAGTGTGGGAAATCGCCGCCGTATTGGTCCGCCAATGCCTGGGTGGCGAAAAAGCTGATGCCGCATTCCCCGAGTTTCTGACTGTAGCCTTTGATGTCCAGATGCGTGGGCATAGGGCTGTCGGAGATCACCAGGTCCAGGCGCTGGATCGCCAGGTCGGCCAATAACCGTTCGAGTTTGTCTTCGCGGCAGGTGATGCGCATCGGCTCGCTCAACTCCATGGTCGGCGCGATCAGCCGATAAACGATGGATTTTGGCACCACATCCGCGACCCCGACCCGAAACAGGATCTGCTGTTCGTCGGGTGCTGCGCGCAACATGGCTTCCAGCTCGTTACCGGTCTGGAACATCTGCTCGGCATAGGGCAAGGCCCGTCGCCCGGCTTCGGTGAGTTCCAATTGGCGACCGACACGCTGAAACAGGGCGATACCAAAGGTCTGCTCCAGCAGGCTGATCTGGCCGCTGATGGTCTGCGGCGTGAGGTTCAGTTGCTCACAGGCGCGCACAATACTGCCGGTCTTGGCCACCACCCAGAAGTAATGCAATTGTCGATAATTGAGCATGGCGGTCTACACTTCGTAAAAACCGAAGTATACGTGAGAAAAAAACGAATTTTACTGAACTGTTCAGCTGCATAGAATGCCTCGCTATCGAGGGGCCACTATTTGGACCCAATGGTTCTAACGAGGAATACATGATGAAACTCAATTCCCTGGGCGCGGCGTCCGTACTTGCGCTTTCATTGGTGATGATCAGCGGCTGTGATCAAGTCGAAAAGAGCGCGCAGCAGGTGCTGGGCAAAGCCACCGAATCGGCCAAACAAGCCATCGATGACACCCACAAGGCCGCCGAGCAGGCATTGAGTGAAGCGACCCAAGGTTTGATCAAACCTGAAAAAGACGCTGAGCAGGCCGAAAAAGAATCTGAAACCCAGCGTAAAGAAGCTTAATTTCCCAGCACAACGTCAGGACTGACCTATGGACTACCTTTTACAACTGGCCGCCAGCCCGACCGCCTGGGTGGCACTGGCCACCTTGATCGTCATGGAAATCGTGCTGGGCATCGACAACCTGATCTTCATCTCGATCCTCACCAACAAGCTGCCCGAAAAACACCGGGCCAAAGCGCGGCGTATAGGCATCAGCATGGCGTTGATCCTGCGTCTGGGCCTGTTGAGTACCATCGCGTTTATCGTGCAACTGACCGCGCCGGTGTTCGAAATTTTCGGCCAGGCGTTTTCCTGGAAGGACATGATCCTGATCGCCGGTGGCCTGTTCCTGGTGTGGAAGGCCACCACCGAGATCCACCACAGCATGGACCCGGAGCCCGAGGAGAAAGCCAGCGTCAGCAACACCGTGGCCATCGGCTTTGCCGCCGCGATTGGGCAGATCCTGTTGCTCGACCTGGTGTTCTCCATCGACAGCATCATTACCGCCGTGGGCATGACTGAGCACTTGCCGATCATGATCATCGCCGTGGTGGTCTCGGTGATCGTGATGCTGGTGGCGGCCGAGCCGTTGGCCAAGTTCATCAACGACAACCCGACGGTGGTGATGCTGGCCCTGGGCTTCTTGATCATGATCGGCATGACGCTGATCGCCGAAGGTTTCGGCGCCCATGTGCCAAAAGGCTATGTGTATGCGGCCATGGCGTTCTCGGCGGTGATCGAATGCCTGAACATTGCCCGGCGTAACCGTCACAAACGCTTGCTCGCAGCCCGCCCGTAAGCGCTGAAGCAAAAAGCCGGCTGTGCTCACAAGAGCCCAGCCGGCTTTTTGCTGTCTGTTAGAATCGGCCCACTTGATACCTTGAGGTCCACCATGAACGAGCCGATTCGCCTCACCCAGTACAGCCACGGCGCGGGTTGCGGCTGCAAGATTTCGCCCCAGGTGCTGGAAGTGATCCTCGCCGGCAGCGGCGCACAGAACCTCGACCCCAACCTGTGGGTGGGCAACGCCTCGCGTGACGATGCGGCGGTGTACGCCATCGACGACGAACGCGGCGTGGTCTCCACCACCGACTTTTTCATGCCGATTGTCGATGATCCGTTCGACTTCGGCCGTATTGCCGCCACCAACGCGATCAGCGATATCTACGCCATGGGCGGCGACCCGCTGATGGCCATTGCGATTCTGGGCTGGCCAGTAAATGTGCTGGCGCCGGAAGTAGCCCGCGAAGTGATCCGTGGCGGCCGCTCGGTGTGCGACGCCGCCGGTATTCCGCTGGCCGGCGGGCACTCTATCGACGCGCCGGAGCCGATCTTCGGCCTGGCCGTGACCGGCATCGTGCAAAAGCGCCATATGAAGCGCAACGACACCGCCACCGCGGGTTGCAAGCTGTACCTGACCAAACCGCTGGGCATCGGCATCCTTACCACCGCCGAGAAGAAGGGCAAATTGCGCGAGGCGGACATCGGCCTGGCCCGTGACTGGATGTGCACGCTCAACAAGCCTGGCAGCCGTTTTGGCAAGTTGGCCGGCGTAACGGCCATGACCGATGTCACCGGTTTCGGCCTGTTGGGTCATCTGGTGGAAATGGCCGACGGCAGTGGTCTCACCGCCCGCATCGAATATGCCAAAGTCCCACGCCTGGCCGGAATCGAGGACTACTTGGACCAAGGCTGCATGCCCGGTGGCACCTTGCGTAATTTCGACAGCTATTCAAGCAAGCTGGGGCGTCTGCAGGAACTGCACAAGCGCGTGCTGTGCGACCCACAGACCAGCGGCGGCCTGCTGATCGCCGTTACCCCGGAGGGCGACGCCGAGTTTCACTCTGTGGCCGCAGAACTGGGCCTGAGCCTTGAGCCAATCGGCGCACTGGTTGAGCGACAGACCCACGCGGTAGAGGTGTTTTGATGGCAACTGACATCACCAACTACCGCGACATCTTCCTCAACGACCGGCCGATGATGGATACCCGCGCGCCGATCGAGTTCACCAAGGGCGCGTTTCCCGGCGTGGTCAACCTGCCGCTGATGACCGACGACGAACGCCAGCGGGTCGGCACCTGCTACAAACAGCAGGGCCAGCAAGCGGCCATCGTGCTGGGGCATGAGTTGGTGTCCGGGGCAATCAAGGCCGAGCGCATCGAGCATTGGGCGCAATTCGCCCAGGCCAACCCCGACGGCTACCTGTACTGCTTTCGCGGCGGGCTGCGGTCGCAGATCGTGCAGCAATGGTTGAAGACCGAAGCGGGTATCGAGTATCCCCGCGTCGGCGGTGGTTACAAGGCCATGCGCACCTTTCTGCTGGAAACCCTGGAGCAAGCGACGGCCGAGTGTGATTTCGTCTTGCTCGGCGGCATGACCGGGACCGGCAAGACCGAGGTGCTGAGCCAGTTGCGCAATGCCTTGGACCTTGAAGGGCACGCCAACCATCGCGGCTCCAGCTTCGGCAAGCGCGCGACGGCGCAACCGTCCAACATCGACTTTGAGAACCGCCTGGCGGTGGACCTGCTGAAGAAACGCGCGGGCGGTATCGAACAGTTTGTGGTCGAGGACGAAAGCCGCATGATCGGCAGCTGTGCACTGCCGTTGCCGTTGCATAAGGGCATGCAGACCTTCCCGATGGTGTGGCTGCAAGACAGTGTTGAAGGCCGCGTCGAACGGATTCTGCGCGATTACGTGGTTGATCTTTGCGCCGAATTTATCGCGGTGTTTGGCGAAAGCGGGCAGGCGTTGTTTGCCGAGCGCTTGACCCAGAGCCTGGCCAACATCCACAAGCGCCTGGGTGGCGAACGCTTCCAGCGCTTGCAGGCCATTTTGCAAGATGCCCTGGCAGAGCAGGCGCGCAGCGGTGCTGTGGATTTACACCGGGTGTGGATCGAAGGCCTGTTGCGCGAGTATTACGACCCGATGTATGCGTTCCAGCGTGAAAGCAAAGGCGCGCGAATCGAGTTTGCAGGGGAGCAGGGCGCGGTGGTGGCGTACTTGCGCGAGCGGGGTGCCAGGCGGGGGTGATGCGGTGGGTTTGAGGACCTCATCGCAGGCAAGCCAGCTCCCACATTTGACTGCATTCACAGATCAACATGTGGGAGCTGGCTTGCCTGCGATTAGGCCCTAAGCCCCACAACAAAGCCTAAAGAATCACCGCCCCGATCAACCCACACACCACCCCCACCAGCATGGTCAGCCCGGCCACCGTCACCAGCACCCGCGCGTCGAAGTCCTTGCGCAGCATCAACAGCGACGGCAGGCTCACGCTGGGCAAGGTCATCAGCAACGCCACGGCCGGGCCGGTGCCCATGCCCAATGTCATCATGGTTTGTACGATAGGAATCTCGGCTGCCGTAGGAATGACGAACAGCGTGCCGGCGATGGCCAGCGGTATCAGCCACACCAGGCTATTGGCCATGGCCCCGTCGACATGGGGAAACAGCCACACCCGCGCGGCGCCCAGAATCAGCACGGCGAGGATATAGATCGGGATCGTGCTCCAGAACAGCTGCCACAGAGTCCGCAGCCACCGGCTCAAAAATGGCTGCGACTCGGTCTGACTCGCGTCAGCCACTGCGTCCAGTGCCGCTTCCGGCACATGGTCGGGACGGGAAATGCGTTGTGCGACCAGCGACACGCCCACCACCAGCACAATCCCCGCCACCAGGCGTAACGCGGTAAAGCCCCAACCCAGCACAAAGCCCATGAACACTAAGGTTGCCGGGTTCAGCACCGGGTTGGCGATCCAGAAGGCCAGCGCCGCGCCCACCGACACCTGCTGACGGCGCATGCCCGCTGCCACCGGGGCCGCGCAGCAACTGCACATCATCCCCGGCAAGGCGAACAGCCCGCCACGCAGGGTCGAACCCAGCCCGGCGCGGCCAAACAGGCGCAATAGCCAGTCGCGGGGGATCAACACTTGCAGCAGTGACCCCAGAATCACCGCCAATACGGCAGCTTTCCAGATCGCCAGGAAATACACCTGAGCATAGGCCAGTGCCGCGGCCAAGGGTGAGCTTTGCTGATCGTTGAGAATCGAGGCGCCGATGCTGTGGTTATCCGCAGCGACAAAGGCCTTGAGGTAGTAGGGCGACCACTTCACGTAATAGAGGCCGATGCAGGCCACCAATATGAACAGCGCTGGTTTCCACCAGAACGACCAGCCCCGGTTGGGCTGGGTGGAGATGAGGTTGGGCATGGTGCAGGTCCGCAGATGATTCAATAGCGGGCCATCATACGCGCCTACCACCGATCGTTCCCACGCTCCTGCGTGGGAATGCAGGCTGAGACGCTCTGCGTCGCGACGCTGGCCCCAGCACCTGAACCTCGCGCAGGGTGAAAGTTGAGCGTTACGGAGTGAATTCCTACGCGGGAGCGTGGGCTCTATCTGCAGGGCTTCAGATATCCGCGCTCACTTGGGTTGCATCCGGGCATGTCTGCTGGCCGTTATCCAGGCCTTGCTTGTAGTTGCGGCTCAGCAGCGAAGCCTTGCCGTTGTGCCAGGTCAGTGTCAGTACATAGAGCGTGTCGTAATCGCCGCCCGACCAATCGTCCGTGATGGTGTGTTTTTCACCCGAGGCTTCACTGGCCACCCGGTTGATCAGCTCCGGCAAATAACCGTGTGACCAGGCGGTGTAGATGATGGAATTGTGGTACTTGTCTTCCACCAGCTCATCGGCGAGGTCGTGGGTGTCATTGGCGGAGAACTTGATGTTCACCGGCAGGCCGAGCTTGATGGCGCTGGGGCTGATGGTCATCAGGGGTCGAATGTAGCTGTAGGAGTTGTCGTGCTCGCCTTCCTCGACATTGCGCGTCGGGTTGGGCGCAAATACGTAGTTGGCCTTGCCGAATTTTTCCGGCAGCACGGTGGCCAGGTTCATCGCGCGGTTCAAACCCTGGCAATTGAGCTGGCCGAGGCCGCCGACGGGTTTTTCGCCGTGGCGCAGGAACACCAGGGTTTGCACACCGTCCACCGGCGCGGCGCGGCTGATTCGCGACTCCAGGGTCAGGCCGATGGCGCCGCCCACCAGCAACAGCGGCAACATGATGTAGGCATAACGTTTAAGACGTTGCGCAAGGCACAGAGGCTTGATTGTCATTGTAGGTTCGAGTCTTCAGTGCAGCGATTAAGGCGAGCAAGCCTGGCCCCAGCGACGCATCCAGCGTGCTGCGGTTTAACCTGTGATTGTTACGGGGTGTCTTCCTTTCACCGTCATGGCGCAGTTAAGAGTATGAATCGGCTCTTTGGTTCGCCTGCGCGCACCATAGCGCGGTTATGTTGCGCAATGATGACCCATGCAGGACGGCGTGCAGGTGGCTATTATGGGGACTTTGAGCCTGGGGACTTCCCGATGAACGCACTTGCCGCTTTCCCGATCAACAGCAAATGGCCCGCCCAGCACCCGGAGCGCTTGCAGCTGTATTCGCTGCCCACGCCCAATGGGGTCAAAGTGTCGATCATGCTGGAGGAACTGGGCCTGCCTTATGAAGCACATAAGGTCAGTTTCGAGACCCAGGACCAGTTGTCGCCAGAGTTCATGTCCCTGAACCCCAACAATAAAATCCCGGCGATCATCGACCCCAATGGCCCGAGCGGTCAGCCGCTGGCGTTGTTCGAGTCCGGGGCGATCCTGATTTACCTGGCGGAAAAAACCAGCCAGTTGCTCTCCGAAGACCCGGCCACCCGTTACGAAACCCTGCAGTGGCTGATGTTCCAGATGGCCGGTATCGGCCCGATGTTTGGTCAGGTCGGGTTCTTCAACAAGTTTGCCGGCAAAGCATACGAAGACAAACGCCCACGTGATCGCTACGCCGCCGAATCTCGGCGTTTGCTCGGCGTGCTGGAAAAACACTTGCTGGGCCGCACCTGGATCATGGGTGATGAATACAGCATCGCCGACATTGCCACCTTCCCATGGATCCGCAACTTGATCGGTTTCTACGAGTCCGGCGACTTGGTTGGCATCGCTGATTTCCCTAATGTGTTGCGTGCACTGGACGGTTTTGTCGCCCGCCCGGCGGTGATTCGTGGCCTGAGTATTCCGAGCTAAGACATGCCGACTTTCGATTTCAAGCAACTGGATGTGTTCAGCCGGGTTTCGCTCAAGGGCAACCCCTTGGCGGTCGTGCTCGGCGCCGATAGCCTCACGGACCAGCAAATGGCCGACTTCGCCAACTGGACCAACCTCAGCGAGACCACGTTTTTGCTGACGCCGCGTGACCCTCGGGCGGATTATCGGGTAAGAATTTTTACCACGCTTAAAGAGCTGCCGTTCGCCGGGCACCCGACCCTGGGCAGTTGCCATGCGTGGCTGCAGGCAGGCGGCGTGCCCAAGGGTGAGGAGATTATCCAGGAGTGCGAAATCGGCCTGGTGCGTGTCCGTCGCCAAGGTGATGAACTGGCGTTTATTGCACCGCCGTTGTTGCGCACAGGGCCGGTGGAAGCGCCCCTGCTGGAGCGCGTGCGCCTGGGGTTGGGCCTGGCACCTGAGGCCATTGTGCGCAGCCAGTGGGTGGATAACGGCGCGGACTGGCTGGCGGTGATGCTGGCCGACCGCGAGCAGGTGTTGGCCTTGCAGCCCGATTACGCGCAATTGCACGGCCTGGCCATTGGCGTCATCGCGCCCTGTGACCCGGCGCGTGACGAGGTGGACACCCACTTTGAAGTGCGCGCTTTTATCGCCGGTGACGGCGCCCAGGAAGACCCGGCCACCGGCAGTTTGAATGCCGGTGTTGCCCAATGGTTGCTGGCCGAAGGCCTCGCGCCCGAGCGGTATGTGGTCAGCCAGGGCACCGCGATTGGGCGTGCCGGGCGAATTCACGTGGAGCGCCAAGGTGATGAAATCTGGGTGGGCGGCGCAGTGGCGGCGTGCATCGAAGGGCGAGTCCAGCTCTAGATCAATATATTGTTACGGCCCACGCAATACACTATTGGCCCCTGGGCGTTTGTGCTGCGGGGGCCAAGGGGCATAAGCTTTTGCCCCAACTATTCTGCCGCTATCCAGGAAAGCCATGACCAGCCAGTTCCCCCAAGCCCGTCCTCGCCGCCTGCGCCGCTCCCCGGAGCTGCGTGGCCTGTTCCAGGAAACCGAATTCACCCTCAACGACCTGGTACTGCCGATTTTTGTCGAAGAAGAAATCGACGACTTTGTGCCGATTACCAGCATGCCGGGCGTGGTGCGTATTCCTGAGAAAAAACTGGCCGGTGAAATCGAGCGTTATGCCCGTGCCGGGATCAAGTCGGTGATGACCTTCGGCGTGTCCCACCACCTGGACGCCAACGGCAGCGACACCTGGAAAGAGCGCGGCCTGGTCTCGCGCATGTCCTCGATCATCAAGGACGCCGTGCCGGACATGATCGTGATGTCTGACACCTGCTTCTGCGAATACACCGACCACGGCCACTGCGGCGTGATGCACGGTGCCCACGTCGACAACGACGCGACCCTTGTCAACCTCGGCAAACAAGCCGTGGCCGCCGCCCGCGCCGGTGCCGATGTCATCGCACCGTCGGCCGCCATGGACGGCCAGGTCCAGGCCATTCGCCGTGCCTTGGACGACGCGGGCTTCACCCATATCCCGATCATGGCCTACTCCACCAAATTTGCCTCGGCCCTCTACGGCCCATTCCGCGAAGCCGGCGGCAGCGCCCTCAAGGGCGACCGCAAAAGCTACCAGATGAACCCAATGAACCGCCGCGAAGCCGTACGCGAGTCCCTGCTCGACGAACAGGAAGGCGCCGATGCGCTGATGGTCAAACCGGCTGGCGCCTACCTCGACATCATCCGCGACATTCGCGAAGCCTCACGCTTGCCGGTGGCTGCGTATCAGGTGAGTGGCGAATACGCGATGATCAAATTTGGCGCCCAGGCAGGCGCAATTGATGAGGCCCGAGTGGTGCGCGAGACGTTGGGGTCGATCAAGCGGGCTGGCGCGGATTTGATTTTTACGTATTTTGCGATGGATTTGGCGTTGGCTGGGATCTGATTTTGGGTTTTGGGCCTGTGGCGAGTGAGGTTGCTCGTCACAGGAGCTTGAAGCTATGCATACAGTGATTCAGACCATCGTGTGCGATACGCAATTTGCTCGTTAATGTCGTTTGTGAGTTCATTTTCTTCATAATCGAATATACGAACGAGCTTCGCGTCCGGATCACCTAGTTTTGTTTCGTAAGCAACCAATCCACTAGACATTTGTGAGCACATTGCCGAAGGATATACATTGATTTTAGCGCCTTTACAGAGGAATTTTATGTCGCTAAAGTCTTTTCTCATTAGGCCGAAACATATATAGATGTCAATGTCGGTGTAAGTTTCTTTTACGCCGTTCGCGAACGTTATCGAGAGCGTTGCTGTTTTTCCATCACACTCGATGGTCGCATTTTCGCGAATCGAATTTCTGATTGTGGTGATTTCTAATTTTTTCACTTTCTAACTTCTATTGGGATTAATCAGGTCAACCTCGGCAAACAAGCCGTAGCCGCCTGCGTCGGCGCCCATGCACGGCCAAGTCCAGGCGACCGGCTGCGTACTCGACGACGCTGGCTTCACCCAAATCCAAATCATAGCGTTGGCCGGGATCTGATTTGGTTTGTAGGCCTGTGGCGAGTGAGTATCTCGCCACAGGGTTGGTATTGACTGATTTCGTCAGTCGTTACTTTCTTTTGGATCAAGGGCTTCAGTTCGATCTGCACCTATAGACGTTATCCATTCTTTGTAAAAATTATATTGCTCGTTTGGATCGCTCGTGAGGTTATGTTCTTCAAAGTCAAATATGTTGACCAAATCTTCTCGTGTAGCGCGTTTTCCAAGAGTTAATTCATAAGCAACCATTCCTCCACTCATCTGCGAGGCCATGCTAGAAGGCCTGACATTGATTTTTGCGCCTTTGCAAAGAAACTTTATATGAGGGAATTCTATTCTAACTTTTGCCAAGCATTTGTACATGTCTTCTGCTGTGTATACTTTCGCAAAATTATCTGCTTCGGAAAACTTTAACTTTATATGGGCTGAGTCATACTTGAAAGTGACGTATTTTTCTACACCATTTACTATGGCTTTGATTTTTTTTGTTTTCATTTTATTTTCCTGTTTGGGTTTGGAATCGAATATCCCACATAGCTGCCATCTCGTTTCATAGGCGTCGCACCCAAAATGTCTTCTGTATTTATCTTGCTTTGTATAGCTATTTCGGCTTCATTGTCAAAAGGAGCTAATTTTCCTAATTCTTTGTTAACGTCACGACCGGGAATCTTTTTTAGCGCGTAGAGAAAGCCTTTTCGAGTTCCGTATTCGGTCGCAAAATCAATTCCGATAAGTTTCGAGGGAGAAGTACTTATGAAGTTGCTCGGTGGGTTGTTGCTGTCGAGCGCGTGCAAGTATAAGTCATTGCTGTCGCCCTTGCTTTTAAAACCATATTGAAAAATACGGTCTGGAGTTTTGTCATCGCCACGGAATAAGTATTCGCTGTTGCTGGCTGGCTGTTTGGGCTCTCCCTTGTTTACTTTCGCTTTGGCGATGTCTACCGCTTCAGATTTTGATTTACAGCCATGCTCACCAGGGCACGAGTTCAAACCTAGCGGATCCACCCACCCGGTAGGGTTCGGCACGTACCGGTACGCATTAATCCCACCCGCCAGCTTCACCGGATCCGGCGTCAGGTAGCGACCAATATCTGGATTGTAGTAGCGATGCCGGTTGTAGTGCAGTCCACTTTCCGCATCGAAATATTGGCCCTGAAAACGCAACGGGTTGTCGATTTTTCTGATGTCTAGGCGGGCGATTTCACCGTAGGCGCGGTAGTGCGCGGACCAGACGATTTCGCCTTCGGGGTTTGTCAGTTCCTGTGGCGTGCCGAGGTGGTCGAGTTGGTAGTGAAAGGGCTTTGTTTCTTGTGGGCCAAAGCCTTCCAGCAGTACCAACGGGCGAAAACTATCTGGCTCGTAGATATAGCAGCGATGCCGATCCGCGTGGTGTTCAGCTACCAGCTTGTCGCCTTGCCAGAAAAACTCCGTGGTTATGTCGTTAACGGTTTTGCTGACCCGCCGTCCAAATGGGTCATAGCGATAGCTGGCGGTTTGCCCATTGGGTTGGGTAATACCAATCAACCGATGCTGGCAGTCGTAGCGGTACTCGGTGACGAGCTGATGACCCTTGCCACGCCGCTGTCGGATCAAATTACCGAAGGCGTCATAGTCATAATGATGATCGCCTTGGATCATCAACCGGTTCCCCGCCACGATGTCCGGGCCGGGGCGGTCTTGCATGAGGAGGTTGCCAGCCGGGTCGTGGCCGAAGCGTTCCTGCACGTCTTGCGAGTGGTCGGCGCGGGTCAGGCGGGCGAGGGGGTCGTAGTGGTAGTGGTGTTCGCCTTTGCGGGTGTCGAGCAGGCGGGTGAGGTTGCCGGTTTTGTCGTAGTCGTATTGGCGTTGGTAAAGGGTGTGTTGCTGTTGGCTGACCGCGTGGGCGTGCAGGCGGTTTTGGTCGTCGTAGTGGTAGTGACTGAGGAGCTGGCCCTGCTGGCGTTGGTGTTCGCGGCCGGTTTTGAACAGGTGGGAGGTGAGGGTTTCGCCATTCAGCTCGACGGTGGAAAGGTGGCCGCCTTTGTCGTGGTTGAAGGTGAGGCGGTTATTGTCTGGCAGGCGCAGTTTGTGCAGTTGGCCGCAGGCGTCATAGCCGTAGCGCAAGGTGCCCCAGCCTTGGTGTTCGGCGGTGAGGCGGTTTTGTGGATCGTACTCGTAGGCCAGCGCCCAGTGGCCGTCGTCGACGCTGATGCTGTCTCTTTTACCCATCTCCGAGCCCACGAGGCGACGAGGTTAATCTCGTATGCCGTCTTTTTCTTGCAAAAAAAAAGCAAGCTGGCTGCTGACCGC
>NZ_WKDB01000095.1:0-19731 GCF_021606215.1 Pseudomonas sp. PA-5-4B
GAGCATCCACACGAAGCAACAGAGAGGTGGGGTTGAACGACTACCCGCCGCTGAAGTCTTACTACGTGTAAGAACGCTGCACACAAAAAACCCATGACATGTCATGGGTTTTTTTACGGGCTTGCACATTTCAACGATCTTCGCGCACGTGCCATAAACGCAAAATATAGAGTGTTGATTCTTGAATTTCGTAGCGCATTTCGTAATGACCAACCAACAGTCGTCTTACGTCCCGCGGTTCAAATTCTTCAACGCGTTCACCGATGCGCGGGTTACTTAACAAACTCAAAGGTGCTTGGGAAAGTGACTGCACCGTGCGCGCCGCCGCCATGCGATTTACGACGGCCAGGAAGTCGAAAAGTCGAGCCAGATCCGATAAGGCCTTACTGGTCCACTTCAACTCCATCAGCGAGGTACCGGCAGCGGCGAATCAGTGCTTAAACTATCCGCCCAGGCTTGAACCGCTTGCTGATCAATCACCCGACCGGCATCGACATCGGCCATGGCCTCTCGTGTCAGCCGGCTGCGTGCTTCCTCCATATCGACCCAATCGGCGAGCGCTTGCTTAACGATCCAGCCCCGCGAACGATCCATCCGTGCCGCCATCTGATCGACTTTTTGCGCCAAGGCGGTGGGGACGTGAGCGGTCAGTACTTTAGTGTCGGCGCCCATAAATCCTCTCTTCGCAGCATTGCGAAACATATGATTAAATCTGAATCAGCTTCAATCATAGTGATTTAGATCGGTGCGGCAACTGCTAACCCATGCCGCTCATCGTTTAATTGAGCCACTCGCTGCTCGAAATCTTTAGCCAAAGACCTGATTTCCGGCTGCGCTGCATTTAACAGCGCCTTGTGCGCGGTGCGCAAAAACTTGAGGTTCCCTCCAGCCAGTGCTTGGCGCAGCCAACCCAGCGCCTCCTCGATCTGGCCCCTATCAGCCAGCACCGCCGCATAGCTGAACTGCCCACGAAAATCCCCGCCTTCGGCTGAACGGCGATACCACGCTACGGCCGCATCCAGATCCTGAGGGCAATACTGGCCGTCTTCCAGATAACGCCCCAGCAGGTTCATCGACTTGGCATGGCCCTGCTCTGCGGCCAGCCGGTAAAACGCAAACGCTTGCGCCCGGTCTTGCGCAACACCGCGGCCGGTCGCCAGCAAGTTGGCGTAGTTGTACTGCCCCCAATCCAATCCAGCTTCTGCCGCCAGACGATAATTGCGCGCAGCCGCTGCTTCATCGACGGCGCAACCCCAACCATGCTCCAGGCAACGCCCGGTCATATTGCGCGCCATCCAATGCCCGCCATGGGCCGCGATCTGGAACCAGCGCAGTGCCAGCGCTTCATCGCGTGCAATGCCGCGCCCTTCCAGCAGGATTTGCCCGAGCAACGCTTGAGCGTCGACCACGCCTTCCTTCGCCGCCACGAGGATCGCCTGCGCAGCGCGCACCGGGGAGTCGTCGAGCATGCTTTGCAGTTGCTCGACATTGAGCACTTCTTCACGGCGCAATAAAAAGCCCATGCTTACACCTCAACCCAGCGGCGCAGCAGGTTGTGGTAGGTGCCGGTGAGCTGGATCAGCGCCGGGTGGTCGGGTACGTCCGTGGTCAGTTGCTGGATAGCGCCGTCCATTTCGAACAGCAAGGTGCGCTGGCTGTCTTCGCGCACCAGGCTTTGGGTCCAGAAGAACGAGGCATAGCGCGTGCCACGGGTCACGGCGTTGACTTTGTGCAGGCTGGAGCCGGGGTACAGCACCATATCGCCCGCCGGCAGTTTTACCCGTTGCAGGCCAAAGGTGTCTTGGATCTCCAGTTCGCCACCGTCGTATTCCTCCGGGTCGCTGAAAAACAGCGTGGACGACAGATCCGTGCGCACCCGCTCGTGGCTGCCGCGCGCCTGGCGCACGGCATTGTCGATGTGAAAATCGAAACTGCCACCGGCCGTGTAGCAGTTGAGCAACGGCGGGAAGACTTTGTGCGGTAGTGCCGCCGACATAAACAGCGGGTTGTTCCACAAACGCTCCAGCATTGCCGCGCCGATTTCCTTGGCCAGCGGATGGCCTTCGGGCAATTGCAGGTTGTGCTTGGCCTTGGCGGATTGGTGCCCGGCGGTGATTTTACCGTCGGCCCACTCAGTGTTTTCCAGGGCTTGGCGAATGCGCAGCACCTCCTCGCGAGAGAACAGGCCGGGAATATGCAGCAACATGGGGCAATACCTGAAAACAGAGAGGCGCTAATGGTATTGATTCTTATCTGCCCTGTAAAACGCGGCGGACGAATGAGTGGGTAAAAACCGTAAGGCAAAAGTGTAAAGAATGTAAATTCAGTGCGAATAGTAATGTATCGCAATTGATAGAAAGTCTTGTTGACCCTATATTCCGCGGCCTCACCTCCTTGGGGAAAGGACTTGTTATGTCGCGCACTACGCTAAAAACACCTGCCAGTTCACCGCGCATGCTGGCTTCGGCCATCGGCGTTGCACTCAGTGCCAGCTCTGCCGCCCAACTGGCGCAAGCGGCCGAAAGCACCGAACCAAAAGGCGAGCGCAACAGCATCTCCCTCGGCGCCACCAGCATCACCGGCCAGGAACAGGACAACACCTCCTACCAGGTCGAAAAAGCCTCGTCGCAAAAATACACCGCGCCGCTGGTGGACACCCCGCGCTCGGTCACCGTGGTGCCGCAGCAAGTGTTGAAAGACACTGCCGCCACGTCGCTGCAGGATGCCCTGCGCACCGTACCGGGCATCACCTTTGGCGCCGGCGAAGGCGGCAACCCCCAGGGCGACCGCCCGTTCATCCGTGGTTTTGACGCCCAGGGCGACACCTACCTGGATGGCGTGCGCGACACCGGCGGCCAGAGCCGCGAGATCTTCGACATCGAGTCGATCGAAGTCAGCAAAGGCCCCAATTCCTCGTTCGGAGGCCGTGGCTCGGCCGGCGGCAGCATCAACCTGGTGAGCAAGACGCCACAGGCGCGTGACTTCACCAACGGCGGTTTCACTTACGGCTCCGACCAGACCCGCCGCTACGTACTCGACGTGAACCGTCAGTTCCTCGACAACGCCGCGTTCCGTTTGAACCTGATGAGCCACGAGCAGAATGTGGCCGGCCGCGACACCATCAACTACGACCGCTGGGGGGTGGCACCGTCGCTGACTTTCGGCCTGGGCACACCGACCCGCGTCAACTTCAGCTACTACCACATGGAAAGCGACGACCTGCCGGACTCGGGCATTCCGTATGGCTACAGCTCGCCGACCGCCACTGCCCACGGGCATGACAAACCCACCGACGGCGGCGACAGCAACAACTTCTACGGTTTGAAAGACCGCGATTTCCGCAAGACCCGCGCCGACATCAGCACGTTCTCCATCGAGCACGACCTGAACGACAACATGACGCTGAAAAACACCCTGCGCCATGGCAGCACCGGCCAGGATTACGTACTCACTCAGCCGGACGACAGCCAGCGCAACGTCAGCCGTTTCGGCACCGTGTGGCGCCGCGCCAACACCCGCGTGTCAACCACCGACACCACCACCAACCAGACTGATCTGTTCGGCAACTTCCAACTGGCGGGCATGAAACACTCGTACTCCACCGGCCTGGAACTCACCGGTGAAGAAACCCGCGTCAGCAGCTACACCGTCAGCCCGAACAGCAACCCGACCTGCACCGTGGCCAAAGGCAGCCTGGGCGGCCAGTGCACCTCGCTGAGCAACCCGACACCGGATGACGCCTGGACCGGCAGCGTGGCACGCAACTACATGGGCACCAACACCAAGGCCACCAGCCGCGCAGCCTATGTGTTCGACACCATCGAGCTGGACCCGAAATGGCTGCTGAACGTCGGCGTGCGTTACGACACCTTTGATACCCAAGCCAACACCAACGCCGTAGCCGGGCGCAGCAAGCTCAAGGACGACAGCCAGTTCTTCAACTGGCAGGCGGGTCTGGTCTGGAAGCCGCTGGAAAACGGCAGCATCTACACCTCCTACGCCACCTCGGCGCAGCCAGTCGGCGGGCTGGTGGGTGAAGGGCAAGAAACCAATGGTTTCGTCACCGGCATCAACACCAGCGACCTGAAACCCGAAGAGACCGTCAACTACGAGCTGGGCACCAAGTGGGACCTGTTCCACAACCGCCTGTCGTTGACGGCAGCAGTGTTCCGTACCGAGAAGAAAAACACGCGAATCCTGGTGGACTCCAACACCTTCGAAAACGGCGGCGAATCCCGTGTCGATGGCCTGGAACTGTCGGCCAGCGGCAAGCTCACCGATCAATGGCAGGTGTTTGCCGGCTACAGCTACCTGAAAAGCGAACTGGTCGACCCAGGCAAGATCGGCAACCGTCAAAACGTAGTGTCGGCCGGCTCCAACAAAGGCAACCAAATGCCCAACACGCCGAAGAACACCTTCAGCCTGTGGACCACTTACGACATCACGCCAAAACTGACCATCGGCGGCGGCGCGTTCTACGTCGATCAGGTGTACGGCGACCCTGCCAACACCGTGTACGTGCCGGCTTACACCCGCTACGACGCGATGGCCAGCTACAAGCTGACCAAGAACGTCGACCTGCAATTGAACGTGCAAAACCTGACCGACAAGACCTACTACGACAAAGCCTACGCGGCGCACTTTGCCAACCAGGCCGCCGGGCGTACGGCGCTGTTGACCACCAGTTTCCACTTCTAAACCCGGTCAACGTTCAGCCAAAAGCCCCACGCATCGGATGCGTGGGGCTTTTGCGTGTAAAACAGAATTTTTCTCGTTAACCCACGGCATAATGCGCGCCGTGACAACGACATCCAGATGAGCGAGACGGTCCGACGTGTTGAAAAAAAACCTGTTCCAATTGCACTGGTTCTTCGGCATCACTGCCGGGCTGGTGCTGGCGTTGATGGGGATAACCGGGGCTGCGGTCTCGTTTCAGGATGAAATCCTGCGGGCGCTCAACCCCACAGTCTTGAAGGTCGAAAAACGCGAAGCCGGTGTGCTGCCGCCTGCCGAACTGGTGCGCAAGCTTGAGGCCACCGAAGGCAAGACCGTATCGATGCTGTGGGTGGAAAGCGACAGCGGCAACGCCGCGCGTGTGTTCTTCACCGCCCCGCCGGGCGAACGGCGTGGCCAGATGCGCTACTTCGACCCCTACACCGGCGACTACATGGGCGACGCCGTCGGCCAGGATGTGCTCGGCTTTATCTTGCAGCTGCACCGCTTCCTCGCCATGGGCGAAACCGGGCGTAACATCACCGGCGCCTGCAGCCTCATCCTGGTGTTCTTCTGCCTCTCGGGCCTGTACCTGCGCTGGCCGCGCCAAGTGGCAAGCTGGCGCGCCTGGCTGACGCTGGACTGGCGCAAGAAAGGCCGCAGCTTCAACTGGGACCTGCACTCGGTGTTCGGCACCTGGTGCCTGTTGTTCTATCTGTTCTCGGCGCTCACCGGCCTGTATTGGTCCTACGACTGGTACAGCCAGGGCCTGAACAAACTGCTGTCCGACGCGCCGCAAAACGAGCGCCTGCGCAAACGCGGCCCGCCGCCCGAAGGCCCGGCGCCGGTGGCCAACTACGACGCCATATGGAGCAGCATCTACGCCAACGCCGGCCCCGGTTTGATCGCCTACAACATTCGCATGCCGGCCGTCGCCGGGCAGCCAGCCATTGTGTATTACCTGCTCAACACATCGCCCCACGACCGCGCGCTAAACCAGATCAACCTGGACCCGTCCTCCGGCGAGGTCAAAACCCACGCCCCGTACGCCAGCAAGACGCTCAAGTCCCAATTGCTCACTAGCATTTATGCGTTGCACACCGGCAGCTACTTCGGTTGGACCGGGCGCATCCTCCTCACCCTCAGTTCGCTGATGATGCCGTTGTTCTTTATCACCGGCTGGCTGCTGTACCTGGACCGTCGCCGCAAAAAGCGCCAGGTGCGCGACGCCCGCAACGGCCTCGGCGCCAACCACAGCGATGCGCCGGCCTGGCTGATCGGCTTTGCCAGCCAGAGCGGTTTTGCCGAGCAGTTGGCCTGGCAAACCGCCGGGCAATTGCAGGCCGCCGGCTTGCCGGTGAAAGTGCAGCCGCTGGGCAGCGTCAGCCAGCACGACCTGAGCCAATCGCAGCATGCGCTGTTCGTGGTCAGCACCTTCGGCGACGGCGAAGCCCCAGACAGCGCCCGGGGGTTTGAGCGCAGCGTGCTCGGCCAGGATCTGTCGCTCAAAGGCTTGAACTACTCGGTGCTGGCCCTCGGTGATCGCCAGTATGAACACTTCTGCGGTTTTGCCCGGCGCCTGCACTTCTGGCTGACCCACCAGGGCGGCACGCCGTTATTCGCGCCGGTGGAAGTCGACAGCGGCGACAGCGAAGCGCTGCTGATGTGGCAACAACAACTGGGCCAAATCACCGGCCAAGCACCGGCAGCGGCCTGGCAGGCGCCTCAGTTTGAAATCTGGACCCTCACCCATCGCACCCTGCTTAACCGCGACAGCGTTGGCTCAGACATCTACCTGCTGGGCCTCACGCCGCCTGCGCCGCAAAGCTGGCTGGCCGGTGACCTGGTGGAAGTGCTGCCGCGCAATTGCCCGTGGGCCATCGAGCATTTCCTCGCAGGCCTGGGCCTGGTCGGCAGCGATGGTGTGTTGATCGACGGCCTGGCGCAAACCCTCAACCAGGCTTTGGCCACCCGCCAACTGCCGGACAACCGCGCGCATCTGGTGGGCCTGCACGCACAAGCGCTGGTCAACGCGCTGGTGCCCTTGGGCATGCGCGAATACTCCATCGCCTCGATCGCCAGCGACGGCGTGCTGGAGCTGATCGTACGCCAGGAGCGCCACCCCGACGGCAGCCTGGGCCTGGGCTCGGGCTGGCTGACCGAATACGCCGCCATCGGCTCCGGCGTCAGCCTGCGTCTGCGCCGCAACAGTGGCTTCCACTTGCCCGAAGCGCCGGTGCCGCTGATCCTGCTGGGCAACGGCACCGGCCTGGCCGGCCTGCGCAGTTTGCTTAAAGCGCGCATCGCCGATGGCCAGCAGCGCAACTGGCTGTTGTTCGGCGAACGCAATATTGCCCACGACTACCTGTGCCAGGACGAGCTGCAAGGCTGGCTGGCCAGCGGTGACCTGGCCCTGCTGGACCTGGCGTTTTCCCGCGACCAGGCAGAGAAAATCTACGTACAGGACCGCCTGCGCGAATCGGCAGACGTATTGCGTAGATGGCTGGCCGAAGGCGCCGCGATTTATGTGTGCGGCAGCTTGCAGGGCATGGCCACGGGTGTGGATCAAGTGCTGCACGAGGTGCTGGGCAGCGAAGCGGTGGAGCGTTTGATTGAGCAGGGCCGCTATCGTCGGGATGTGTACTAAGCCCTCATAAACACCGAGGAGCAACTGTGGGAGCTGGCTTGCCTGCGATGCAGGCACCTCGGTGTATCAGTGACACCAGGGTGATGCCATCGCAGGCAAGCCAGCTCCCACAGTTTTACGTGCATTGCAGGTCAGGCGGGCTGCAGCTTTTGCTTGAACACCGAGACCCCATCCAAGTCACGCAAGATCACGGTCAACTCCGCCGTCTGCCCGTCAATCTGCACTTCACCAAAAAACTGAAAACCGGCAAACGGCGAAGTGTTCTGCGCAGGCGGAGCCTTCTGGAACACCACCTCCGGCCCAAAGGTCTTGTCCAGTTGATTAGGCCCGAAGCTCCCCGCATTCAGCGGCCCGGCCACAAACTCCCAGAACGGCTCGAAATCCTGAAACGCCGCGCGGTCCGGGTGGTAATGATGCGCCGCGCAGTAATGCACATCCGCCGTCAGCCACACATGGTTGCGCACCTGCTGCGCGCGCAAAAAGCCTAACAGTTCGGCGATCTCCAACTCACGACCTTGGGCCGGGCCTGGGTCGCCGTTGGCGATGGCTTCCCAACGTGGCACGCCGGGGCTGACTTCGCCGTCAGGCACGCCGAGGCCGATAGGCATGTCGGCAGCCACGACTTTCCACTGCGCCTGGGAGGCCTTGAGTTCGCGCTTGAGCCAGTCCAGTTGCTCACGGCCCATAAAAGGCTTTTCGCCGCCCAGGTTGTCGTCGTTAGGCCCGCGATAGCTGCGCATGTCCAGCACAAACACATCCAGCAACGGCCCGTAGCTGAGCTTTCGATAGATGCGCCCACCGCCATCGGCGCTCTGGCGGCGCATCGGTGAATACTCCAGCCAGGCCTGGCGTGCGCGGCCGACCAAGGTGTTGATGTCCTTGGTCTGGTAACGCTCATCGAGCACCTTGCTCGGCGACCAGTTGTTGATCACCTCGTGGTCGTCCCACTGCCAGATCTGCGGCACTTCGGCATTGAAGCGGCGCACGTTTTCATCCAGCAGGTTGTAGCGATAATTGCCGCGATATTCGTCGAGGGTTTCGGCGACTTTGCTCTTGGCTTCGGTGGTGATGTTGCGCCAGATGCGCCCGTCTTCAACGGTCAGCTGGGCCGGCACCGGGCCGTCGGCGTAGATGGTGTCACCGCTGTGGATAAAAAAGTCCGGCAGGCGCAGGCGCATGGCTTCGTAAATGCGCATGCCGCCGATGTCCGGGTTGATGCCGAAGCCCTGGCCGACAGTGTCGCCGCTCCACACAAAACGGATATCACGACGCTGCTGCGGAACGCTGCGCAAGTGGCCGAACCACGGCTCGCTGGCCACGCCGGTCTGGGCGTCTTCAAAGTGCACACGGTAGAAAATCGCCTGATCGACCGGCAGCCCGGTGAGTTCGACGCGGGCGGTAAAGTCGGTGCGGCTGTCGGCCAGGGGCGAGATAAATTTGCGCGGGTTGCTGAACACACTGCGGGTGTCCCACTCCACCACCATCTTCGCCGGGCGGTCGCTGCGGCTCCAGATCATCGCCCGGTCGCCCAGCAGGTCGCCGGACTGCACGCCGTCGGTGAGTTGCGGGCGGTCTTTGACCGAGGCGATCACTGCCGGCGCCAGGCCCGGCAGCAACAACCCGGCGCCAACGGCTTGCATCACGCGGCGACGGCCGAGATCGAAGTGGCTCATGCAGGTGCCCTCTTGAGTATCAAAAGGGCAACTTAAACACGGGAGCATGAAGCGGATGTGACACCGACCGTAAGAACACTGGAGATCAAAGGTGGGAGCTGGCTTGCCTGCGATGGCTTACTGTCAGTCACCCTTTCAGTGACTGATGCACCGCTATCGCAGGCAAGCCAGCTCCCACAGTTTAAACAGCATCAGGCCTTGGCTGAGGTGACCGCCATCTCCGCCGCCTCGGGACGCTTGATCAGCGCATACACCAGCCCAGTCACCAAGCTGCCCGCCACAATCGCCAGCAAATACAGGAGCGCATGGTTCATTGCATTCGGAATCACCAACACAAACAAACCACCATGGGGTGCGGCGAGTTTGCAGCCGAAATACATCGACAGCGCGCCGGTCAACGCGCCACCGGCGATGCTGGCCGGGATCACCCGCAGCGGGTCTTTGGCGGCAAATGGAATCGCGCCTTCAGAGATAAAGCACAGCCCCAGGATCATTGCGGCCTTGCCCGCCTCGCGCTCGGTCTGGGCGAACTTGCGCCGCGCCAGCAAGGTGGCGATGCCCATGCCGATTGGCGGCACCATCCCAGCGGCCATGGTCGCCGCCATCGGTGCACCACTGGACGCGGCCAGCAGGCCGACCGAAAACGCATACGCCGCCTTGTTGATCGGCCCGCCCAAATCCACACACATCATGCCGCCCAACAAAATGCCCAGCAGCACCGCATTGGTGGTGCCCATGGTGCTGAGAAAATCCGTCAGCCCCGTGAGCAACCGCGCCACCGGCGGGCCGACCAGATAGATCATCGCCAGGCCGGTGAACAAGCTCGCCAGCAGCGGGATGATCAGGATCGGCTTGAGCGCCTCCAGGCTTTGCGGCAACTGCACCGCGCGGGTGATCAGTTTGACGCAGTAACCAGCCAGAAAACCGGCAAGGATGCCGCCGATAAACCCGGCGCCCAAGGTGCCCGCCAGCAAGCCGCCGATCATGCCCGGCGCGAGGCCCGGACGGTCGGCAATCGAATAAGCGATGTAGCCCGCCAGCAACGGCACCATCAGCATAAAGGCCTGGTCGCCGACGGTTTTGAGGGCGGCAGCCAAGGTGCCTTTTTCTTCAAAAGCATGGATGCCGAACACAAACGACAAAGCGATCAACAGCCCGCCCGCCACCACCATCGGCAACATGAACGACACGCCGGTGAGCAGGTGCTTGTACACGCCGGTTTTTTCTTTTTTGCCGACCGCACCGCTGGCGGCGTTTTCTACCGCGCCTTCGGCCAGCGCCTTGTTGAGCGTGGCCTCGGACTGCTTGAGGGCGATGCCGGTACCGCAGCGGTAAATCTTTTTGCCGGCGAAACGCTCAGTGGCGACTTCGATATCCGCCGCCAGCAACACCACATCGGCATCGGCGATGGCCTGCGCGCTCAACGGCGTGCGTGCGCCCACCGACCCCTGGGTCTCGACCTGCAAGTCATAGCCCAGGCGCTTGGCCGTTTGCTGCAAGGCTTCGGCGGCCATGAAGGTGTGGGCCACGCCGGTCGGGCAGGCCGTGATCGCGACGATACGCGGGGCATTCTTCGCCGCCACCGGCGCTTGGTTGGCGACGTATTCCTGGGCCTCTTCGGCACCACGGCGCAGCACCGCGTCGACATCCGCCAGCGCCTGGGCCGGCGTGCTCTGGAATACACGCTTGCCGACAAACCGCTGCATATCCACCGGCGTGCTGCTGACCAGCAACACCCACTCGGCCGCGTCGATAGTCGCTTGGGACAACGCCCGCTCCGGGTGCTGCACATCCACGACTTCGGTGCTGGTGCTCCAGCCCTGGCGCTGCGCGGCGGCGTCCAACAAGCGGGCGCACAGCACACTGGTGACCATTCCGTTCGGGCAGGCGGTAACAATGGCTAACTTCATCACAAACCCTCTTATTGTTCTGTCAGCGTGCGCACATGGACGCCGCTTTCGAGGCGCGCCAACTGCGCGTCATCGCTGATGCCAAAACCGATCTGCGTGACCGCCATGGCGGCAATCGCCGTGGCCCGGCGCAAGGTGGTTTCCGGCAGATCAAACCTGAGCAGACCGTGCAGCATCCCGGCCAGCAACGAATCGCCCGCACCCACCGTGCTGGCGACGCTGACCTTGGGCGGCGTGGCATGCAGCGCGGTGCCTGGGCTGAACCAGTTCACGCCCTCGGCGCCGTGGGAGACCACCACATGCTCCACGCCTTGAGCATGCAAACGCTCGGCGGCCTGGGCCTGCTGTGCGATGGAGTCGGTGGCGCAATCGAGGGCTTCGGCGAGTTCTTCGGTGTTGGGTTTGATCAACCACGGGCCGGCCTTGATGCCCGCGCGCAAGGCTTCGCCGCTGGTGTCGAGGACGACTTTCAGGCCGAGGCTTTTCAAATGCACAAGCAAACTCTGAAACCACTGCGCGCTGACGCCGCGCGGCAAACTGCCAGCGACTACTACGGCAGCATGCCCCGGGGCGATCAGGGTCAATTGATTGAGCAAGGCCAATTGTGCCTGCTCACTGACCTGCGGCCCCGGCGCATTGATGTCGGTCACCCGGCCATCCTGTTCAGCGATCTTGATATTGCTGCGGGTTTCGCCCGGTACGCGAATAAACGCATCGGCAAAACCACGCCGTGCGATCAGCGCGTCAAACGCTTGCGGGTTGTCTTCCCCCAGAAAGCCACCGACGGTGACTTCATGCCCCAAGTCCGCCAGCACCTGGGCGACATTCACACCCTTGCCGGCAGCATGGGTCAACAGGGTTTCGCTGCGGTTGACTGCACCGGGTTCCAGGTGTGCCAGGCGTACCGTAAGGTCCAACGCCGGGTTCAGCGTCAGGGTCAGAATCTTCGCCATTTACACGGTCTCCACTAGGGCTCGCACTTGCGCGGGCGAACCCACCGCAAGCGCTTTTTGCGCCAGGCCCTGGGCCTCGCTCAGACTGAATTCACGCACCCGCGCCTTCACTTCGGGAATGCTGCGGGCTGACACACTCAACTCATCCACACCCAGCCCCACCAGCACCGGCACCGCCAGCGGGTCCGCCGCCAGTTCGCCACACACGCCGACCCATTTGCCATGGGCATGGGCGGCGCGCACGGTGATGTCGATCAGTTGCAACACGGCCGGGTGCAGGCCATCGGCCTGGGCCGACAGGGTTGGGTGGCCACGGTCGATGGCCAGGGTGTACTGGGTGAGGTCGTTGGTGCCGACGCTGAAAAAGTCGACTTCCTTGGCGAGTACCGGCGCGAGCAAAGCGGCAGACGGTACTTCGATCATGATGCCCAGTTGCAGGTCGGCCACCGGGATTTCCAGGCGCAGGCGCTCGGTCATATCGCGGGCGGCTCGCCATTCATCGACACTGCCGACCATGGGAAACATGATGCGCAGCGGGCGGTTGTCCGCCGAGCGCAACAGCGCACGCAATTGCGCTTCCATGATCTGCGGGCGCTGCAAGGTCAGGCGAATGCCGCGCACACCGAGGAAGGGGTTTTCTTCCTCGGCAATCGGCCAATACGGCAGCGGTTTGTCGCCGCCCACGTCCAGGGTGCGCACCACCAGCGGGCGACCGCCAAGGCCGTCGAGCACGAGGCGGTATTCGGCTTCCTGGGTGGCTTCATCCGGTGCTTGCGGGTGGGCCATGAAAATCAGCTCGGTGCGCAGCAGCCCGATGCCTTCGGCGCCCTGCTCCACCGCCGCCGCAACGCCTGCGCTTTCACCGATATTGGCGAACACTTCCACGGCATGGCCGTCGCGAGTCAGTGCCGGTTCATGACGCTGGGCCGAGGCCGCTTGCAGGCGCTGTTCGCGGGTGTCGCGCTCGACCGTGGCGCGTTGCAGGGTGGCCGCGTCGGGGTCGACATGCAATCGACCGCGCTGGCCGTCGAGCAATAACTGTGTGCCAGCGGCCAGCAACAACACCGCCGCGCCGGCGCCTACCAAAGCAGGAATGCCCAAGGCACGCGCAACGATGGCACTGTGGGCCGTGGCGCCGCCACGGGCGGTGAGGATGCCGGCGACGCGGGTTGGGTCCAGGCGGGCAACGTCAGAGGGGCCGACTTCATCCATCACCAGGATGTAAGGTTCGCTCGGCTCCTGGGCGGTTTCCAGGCCGCATAATTGCGCCAGCACTCGGCGACCAATATCACGCAGGTCGGCGGCGCGCTCAGCGAGCAAGGCATCCTGCAACGACTCCTGCTGCTTGGCGGCGGCTTCGATCACGCTCATCCAGGCAGCTTGCGCGCTCTCGCCTTGCTTGAGTCGCGTGTCGACTTCGTCGGTCAGCTCCGGGTCGTCGAGCATTTCCTGGTGGGTGATGAAAATCTCGCGGATCGCCTTGGATTGGCTGCGCTCGATCAAACCCTGGATATCAGCGCGCACGTCGGTGAGCGCGGCGTGCAGGCGCTGGCGCTCAATGGCCGCAGACTCGCCACGCAGCGGGTAATCGAAAACCTGTTGGGTCTGGATATGCGCCGGGCCAATGGCAATGCCAGGCGCGGCGGCGATAGCCTGGACCTGGCTGCCGGACACAGGCGCGCTGATCGCGGGTTCAATATCAAGGATGGCAGGTTGGGCACTCACGGTCGGCAGCGGCTCGACTTCCTCACCGAGCCCTTGCTCCACCGCTGCCAGCAGCGCGGGCAATGCATCACCGGCAATCACAGGTTCAGCGACAAACTCCAGCACCTGGCCGCGACGGGCGCCGAGGCTCAGCAACTTGCTCAGGCTTTTCACCGAGACGGCACCCACCGGGCCATCAACGATGCGCACGCGGATATCGCCGTCAAAACTTTTCGCCAATTGCGCGAGGATCTTCGCCGGCCGTGCATGCAAACCATGGGCATTGGCCAGGGTGATGCGCGCATTCGGCCAGTCCGGCGGCAGTTCACCGCCGAGCACCTCAAGCACCGCCCGGCTGCTGGTAGCGCGGCCCAATTCCTGGCCGCGACCTTCAATCAACAAGGCGCACAGGCGTTCGAGCAAGGTTTGATGCGCCTCACCCAGGCTGGCCAGGCAGAACAGGCCGTTCAGGGGCTGGCCGAGGTAACGCATCGGTTTGTCCGGCGTCACGAACGCAAGGCCTGGGCGCTTCACCGTCTGCTCGCTGTGCAGCCACCACAGGCCATCGCCCAACGGCAGCGCGTCGACTTGCTGCAACACGGCGGCGAAACCATTACTGACACAATCGGCCTGACGCAACAGGCGTGCGCCACGCCAGACCAGCTCTTCAAAATCGTCGGCCGATACGCCCAGGCTGATCATCTGCGCGTCCAGCGCCAGTTCCTGTGGTGCGCCTTGCAGCAGTTTCAGCAAGGCTTCGGCGGAGCCGGCACGGCGCAGCGCCTGGCCCAGGTCGGTTTCTCCGAGGGCGCGGGTGAGCAGTTGCAGCAGGCGCAGGTGTTCATCGGATTTGGCCGCGATGCCGATCGCCAGGTAGACGATCTGGCCGTCGCCCCAATCCACCCCTTCGGGAAATTGCAGCAGGCGTACGCCCGTGGAAAACACTTGGTCACGGGTTTCCGGCGTACCGTGGGGGATGGCAATACCTTGGCCGAGAAAAGTCGAGCCTTGGGCTTCACGGGCTTGCAAGCCGCTCAGATAACCCTCGGCGACCAGGCCATCGGCCACCAGTTTGTCCGCGAGCAGGTGCAAGGCAGCAGATTTATCCACAGCCACCTGGCCCATGGAAATCTGCTCTACAGTGAGCTCAAGCATGCCGTTCTCCTAGTTAGTGCACTGTGGGCACTAGGTATTGTTTTGAATAAATCAGCGCAGGCGCGTTCATAAATAACTGACTGAGTGGTCAATTGGCAGTAGTCACTCAGTGGCGAACATCGTAAAAATACGCTTGCTGAAACGTTTAATCTAGAATTTATGGCAGATTATGCGCTAATTATGCAAGCTTGAAGGACCACTCGGCACTTGAGCTCAGACAATAGTCGTGTGCAGGAATCGGTTACGATTGGACAAAATGTCGGGGCAAGCTCTAAAAAACAAGGAAATCCCGGTTTGAAACTCAGTGATATCGCACGTCTGGCCGGTGTGTCCGTTACCACCGCCAGCTATGTCATCAACGGCAAGGCCGAACAGCAACGCATCAGCAGCGCCACCGTCGAGCGTGTGCGTGCTGTGGTCGAAGCCCATGGCTTTACGCCCAACCCTCAGGCCGCCGGGCTGCGCAGTCGGCACACGCGCACCTTGGGCTTTATCTTGCCCGACCTGGAAAACCCCAGCTACGCACGCATCGCCAAGCTGTTGGAACAAGGCGCGCGGGCGCGCGGCTACCAACTGCTGATCGCCAGCTCCGATGATGAAGCCGACAGCGAACGCCAACTGCTGCAACTGTTCCGCGCGCGGCGCTGCGATGCACTGTTCGTGGCCAGTTGTTTGCCGGCCAGCGATGACAGCTACCGTGAGCTGCAAGCCAAGGGCCTGCCGGTGATCGCCATCGACCGGGTGATGGAACCCGGGCAGTTCTGCTCGGTGGTCAGCGACGACCGCCAGGCCTGCCAGCAACTCACCAGCAGCCTGTTGCAGCCGCTGCCCAAGCAGATCGCGCTGATCGGCGCACACCCCGAACTGAGCATCAGCCAGGAACGCGCTGCCGGTTTCCGTGAAGCCTTGAGAGACTTCAAGGGCGACGTGCTGATCGAGCAGGGTGAAGCCTTCAGCCGTGACTGTGGCCGCCAACTGATGGAAGAACTCCTGCAACGCCTGGGGCATTTGCCTGACGCGCTGGTGACGACTTCCTACGTGCTGCTGCAAGGTGTGTTCGACGCGTTGCATGACTTCCCGCTCAAGTCCCGGCCGTTGCGCCTGGGCACGTTCGGCGACACCCAACTGCTCGACTTCCTGCCCTTGCCGGTCAACGCCATGGCCCAGCAACATCAACTGATCGCCGACACCGCCCTGCGCCTGGCCCTGGCGGCCATCGAAGAAGAACAGTATGAGCCCGGCGTGCATGCCATCGGCCGGACCTTCAAGCAGCGCATTCACGAGGCTTGAGCGTGGAGCTGATCGACACCCACACCCACCTGGACTTCCCGGATTTCGACACGGATCGCCGGGCAGTTCTCGCCCACAGCCGCCAACTCGGCGTGCAGCGCATGGTGGTGCTGGGTGTGTATCAGCAGAACTGGCAACGGCTGTGGGATCTGGTGCAGGACGATGAAAGTTTATTTGCCGCCTTCGGCCTGCACCCGGTGTATCTGGAGGATCATCGCCCCGCCGACCTGATCGAGTTGGGTGATTGGCTGACCCGTCTACAGGGCCATCGGCAACTGTGCGCCGTCGGTGAGATCGGGCTGGATTACTTCCTCGAACAGTTGGACCGCGAACGTCAGCAAAGCCTGTTTGAAGCGCAGCTGAAACTGGCTGTGGACTTCCAGCTCCCAGCCCTGCTGCACGTGCGCCGCAGCCACGCGGCAGTGATCGCCACCCTCAAACGCATCCGCCTGCCGCGCGGCGGCATCATTCATGCGTTTGCCGGCAGCGTTGAGGAGGCCCGCGAATACATCAAACTCGGCTTTAAACTGGGCCTGGGCGGCGCGGCCACTTGGCCCCAGGCGCTGCGTATGCACAAGGTGCTGACCCAGCTGCCGCTTGAGGCGCTGGTGCTGGAAACCGATTCGCCGGACATGGCACCCGCCATGTACCCCGGCCAGCGCAACAGCCCGCAACACCTGCCGGCTATCTGCGACGCCTTGGCCGAACGCATGGGCATCAGCCCTTCAGTGCTGGCCGAAACGAGCACACGCAACGCGTGCGAGCTGTTCAACTGGTAGCACGTTGACCACCTGCAAATCCAAGGTCAGTCGCTGCCGGTGGCGCACGTAACGCAGCGTCAGAAAGTGCATAAGTACCACTATCAATGAAACGTTGAGCTGCCCGACCATACTGATCAGGCCGAGCCACTCGGCCACCATCGCCACGATCAGCACCGCGCTGGTCAGTACCATCATGCTGGGGTGCACCATGGCCCAGTGGTCCAAGGATTTGAACTGGCGCAGTTGCCTGGGGCAGTTCAACTCCAGGACCCGCTGACAATACGGGCAATCAAACGGCTCACGGATGGCAATGGCGTTCAATTGCCAGGGCTTGAGTTCGAAGGTGATGTCGCAATGGGCGCAGTGCCCTTTGATGCCGATAACCGCCGTCATCGCGTTGCCTCCCGAGTACCCGGATTGGGTGAAACAAATTCTCACCCAATCACATGATCAAAACAGGCACACCGAAAAATAAGGACAGGCACCACAAACCATCAAGCCTATTCCTACGCGCAGGTCTTACACACGAAACGCCCCGATCAAGTGCTTCAGTTCAATGACCTGCAACGACAGCTGCCGGCTGGCGGCCTCGGTCTGCTGCGCGCCCTGGGCCGCATGTTCGCCGGCTCGATTGATTTCGACGATGTTTTGGTCGATATCCTGCGCGACTGCGGTTTGCTGCTCGACGGCGGCGGCGATCTGCTGGTTCTGATCGACGATCATGCCCACGGCGCCAAGGATATTTTCCAGGGCCTGCTGGACCTTTTCCGACTGAGCCACGGTACCATCGGCCATGGTATGGCTGGTGCCCATGGCCTTCACCGCTGCGCCTACACCGCTGTGCAAACGGCTGATCATCTGTTCGATTTCTTCGGTGGAATGCTGCGTGCGCCGGGCCAGGGTGCGCACCTCATCGGCCACCACCGCAAAACCACGCCCCTGCTCACCGGCGCGCGCCGCCTCGATCGCCGCATTGAGCGCCAGCAGGTTGGTTTGCTCGGCGATGCTTTTGATCACTTCCAGCACGCTGCTGATGGACTGGCTGTCGGCGGCCAGTTGATTGATCACCCGCACCGATTCATCAATCTCCGACGCCAGGCGCGCAATGCTGCCCTGCTGGGATTGCACCAGGCCACGGCCGGTGACGGTTTCGTCGTTGACGCTATGGGCGCTGTTGACCGCCGCCGCCGCGCTGCGTGCCACTTCCTGAGCCGTGGAAGACATCTGGTTCATCGCCGTCGCCACCTGTTCAATCTGGCTGCGCTGGCCGGACACCGCTTGGTTACTTTGCGAGGAGACGGCCTGCACCTGGCCGGCTTGCAGCTCGACCTGGCTGACGGTGTGCCCCACACGTTCGATCAAGTCGTGGATCTTGGCCACGGTGCCGTTGAACACTTGGCCCAGGTCGCCCAGTTCATCGCGACTGTGGGCCACAAACGTGACGGTCATGTCGCCGGCCGCCACTTTGTCCATCATCGCGCCCAGGCGGCGCAAGGTAGTGCGCGTGGAGGCATAGAAGCCTGCATACAAATAGAAGATCAGCAAGAACACCGCCACCAGGGCACACACCAGCACCACCATGTGCGTGCGGTTTTGCGCCAGGCGCTGCTGCAGTTGCTGCTCAAGGAACCTCAGGGTGGTGTCATTGAGCTGGTAGGTCTGGGCCATCAGTCGGCTGACATCGTCGTAGAACCCCTGCCACGGCGCGTCGAGGGTTTGCGCCATGACGACCTGCTCTTCAAACAACTCGCTGCCTTGTTTGAGGCTGGCACTGCTGGCCTGGGCCAAGCTGTCGAGCGCCGTGTGCGCGGCGGTACTGGCGCCCAGGGCATCCTGCAGCTTCAAGGCGTATTCAGCCTGGAGTTTTTCCAACTGTTGCAACAGTTCGTCAAAGCGCGTGCTGGAGGATGAATTGAGAAAGCCCTGGCCGAGGGAGTACGCGCCCATGGCCCGCCCCTCGCCGAGGGTTTGGGTGACTTGCGCGGTGACGCTGGTGA
The DNA here is from genome assembly GCF_021606215.1 of Pseudomonas sp. PA-5-4B. NCBI lineage: Bacteria > Pseudomonadati > Pseudomonadota > Gammaproteobacteria > Pseudomonadales > Pseudomonadaceae > Pseudomonas > Pseudomonas sp. PA-5-4B. Next base: position 18,804 of record NZ_WKDB01000095.1, read on the forward strand.
GCAGCTCGCTGAGCTGGCGCAAATCACTCTGAGGGTCGCGGCTCAAGCCGGACTGGCTGGCGATGATCTGGCTCAACATCTGCGCCTTGTTGAGTAATTTGCCGATCAGCGCGCTTTTGCTCAGCAGCGAGGTTTCCTGCTGCTGGGCCTTGAAGGCGGCGATCAACTCGTCGCGTTTGCCCTCGAAGGCGCTGGCTTGCTCAGGGTCGACGGTCATGGCGTTGAGGCTTTGCAGGCGGCTCAGTACGTTCTGCTCAAGGGCACTGATCTTGCCTTCGAGGTCGCCGGCCTTACCTGATTGCCCCAGCACCGCGTTGATCTGCACCTGATTGTTCAGGGTCTCCAGATCGCGCCGCAGGGCCAGGCTGCTGCCGAGCAAATCGAGGCTTTGCAGTTCAATGCGGGTGCCCTGGAATTGCGACCAGGAGTCACGCACCAGAAAATAGTTGGTCGCCAGCATCGGCAGCAGGAACAGCACGCTGATCAGGCTGAACTTCATGCCAAAACTCAGGCGGTTCATCAGGGCGACAGCGGGATAGAGCAAGCGCTTCACGGGTGAGCTCCCTTTCTTATTTTTATTGAGGCGCAGGGCGGCGGCAGATAGCCACTATTTGGCGCTCTGACTGTATAGCTCAATTTGAAAGGGAGTTTTGTAACGTAAGGTTAATGGCTTGGAAATTCACCACAGACCCAATGTGGGGATGCAGGCACCTTGGTGTATCAGGCATACCGAGTTGATGCGATCGCAGCATAGGTATCTACACAACTTTTGAAGGCAGCCACTTTCTCCTGTGGCGAGCAGGCTTGCCCTGCGTTGGGCCGCGAAGCGGCCCCTGTAAAGGCACTGCAATTTTCCTGTAAGAACTCAGCGTCTGGGCTTTGGGGCCCTCCTCAGCCCATCGCACGGCACGGCTGTACTCCAATACAG
>NZ_WKDB01000096.1:0-19584 GCF_021606215.1 Pseudomonas sp. PA-5-4B
CGCTAAAGCTCGACAGCTCCCACAGGGGATCGGCTGTGTTGGTTAGATTTCAGTTCGCAGGGCCATCGCGCCATACACAAATCCCCCCAGCAACAAAGATCCAATGTGGGAGCTGTCGAGCTTTAGCGAGGCTGCGAAGGCGGCGGCACAGGCGACATATAAGTAGCCTGACCCACCGCTTTCGCAGCCTCGCTAAAGCTCGACAGCTCCCACAGGGGATCAGCTTTGATGCTGAGGTTTCGGTTCGCAGGGCCATCGCGGCAGGCACAATTCCCCCCAGCGACAAAGCTCAAAGGTGGCAAGAGTCAAAGCCGTTTTACCATTGGAATACACGCCAATGCCAACCCCGAAGGCGAGTGATACACCGCCTGCTCCTCACCCACATACCCGCAGGCCCGGTAGAAACTCGCCGCATTCAACGTCGCGTCCAGCACGACCTCTTCAATCGCCAGTTCCCGCGCGAGTTTTTCCAGGTGATCCAGCATGGTCTTGCCGTAACCACGGCCAGTAAACGCCGGCAGCACAAACAGCGCGCCCACTTCGTTGTTGTCCAGATCGAGCATGCCGGTGGCGACCGGTACGTCATTGACCCAGCCCAGGTAAAACGGCTTGTCCATCAGTGTGTCGTAACCGTCTTCGGCGCTGCCGCGTGTCCACAGCGCCATTTGCTCAGCGGTGTAGGCGCCGATGCATTGGCTGCGGATGGCCAACAGACGAATGTCGAACGCCGCCTGGGCGTGCGCTTGGGTGGCGCGTTTGATCGCTAGCATTGCTCTCTCCATCCATGACCTCACCGTGCCATTAGCACACTTGTGCTAATCGACCCCTTTACCCGGCGGCGCTATATTCCTCGGCACTTCCAACGCTCCCCCCGGCACCGCACACCTGTTGCGCGAGGGTGCATTGCGCGTTGGAAAAACCAAAACAATCCCAAGGAAGAAGCATCATGAACCTGCATGCCCCCGTTACCCGTCTCACCCTGCTCGGCGCCCTGATCATCGGTGTCGCCGGTTGCAGCAACGTCAAGCCCAGCGAAGACCATCTCAAGACACTGTCGGAAACCAACCTCGGTGAACCGGTCAAGCGTATCTCCAATGTACGCAGCGACTCCATGACCACCTACTACATCGCCAGCGCCGCCTCCGGCGATTACAACTGCTCCGTGCCCAGCGGTGCCAGCGGTGGCATGTTTGCCGTGGCCAGCTTTGGCCTGATGAAGCCTGCCGCCTACTGCCAGCCCAAAGGCGCTCGGGGCAATGGCCTGATGCCGTTTAACCAGTAACGCCCGATTGGCTGAGGTCACGCAGCGTGCCGCGCAGTTCTGCAGGCCGCACCGGTTTGGACAGAATCGCGATCTGGCGGTCGTGCAAGGCCGCCTGGATTTTCTCCACGTCGTGGCCGGTGAGGATCAGCGCCGGCACCGCCCAGCCGCGTTGCTCGCGCAGGGCGTCGATGCACTCGATGCCGGTGGCGTGGTTGCCCAGGTCGTAGTCGGCGACGATGATGTCGCAGTCGCTGGCCAGGCCTTGCCCGCTGGATTCGGCCTGCACCTCGCAACCCCAGCGCTCCAGCAAGGCCTGGGTGGCCAGCAGCACGTTGTGGTCATCTTCCACCAGGCAGACTTTCAAACCCGTCAGCAGGCCGGCCTGGCGCGCGTCGTCGCGCGCAGCCGGTTGGCGTGGCGCCGTCGCCAATGCCAGGCCATGCAGGCTCACAGAGGTGCCATGGCCCACCCGTGATCGCAGGCTCACCTGCACCCCCATCAATTGCCCCAGGCGCTTGACGATGGACAGCCCCAGGCCCACGCCTTCGACGTCCTTGTCGCGCAGTTGGCGGACCCGATAAAACTCTTCGAAGACCTTCACCTGATGCTCCTCGGCAATACCGCGCCCCTGGTCATGCACCTCCACCGACAAGCCGCCGTCGCGCACGCGCACGCCGATCAGCACGGGCCGTTGTGCGCCGTATTTAAAGCAATTGGAGAGCAGGTTTTGCACCATCGTCGCCAGCATCGCGGGGTCGACCTGCACCCAATGCGCACACGGTCGCAGGCGCAGTTGCACCCCGGCCCAATGCGCCGCTTCGGCGTGTTGGCGCACCAGGTCGGCGAGGAATTCGCCCAAGTGAATCACCTGGTACTTGGGCAACAGCCTGCCGTTGTCGAGGGTGTAAAGGTCGAGAATCGAACGGAACAGCTGCGACACGTTGAGCAGCGAGCGGTCGATATTGTCCACCAAGCGCTGCTCAGCCTCGCCCAACTGCGCTTCACGCAAACAGGCGGTGAACAGGCCGATGGAGTGAATAGGCTGGCGCAGATCGTGGCTGGCCTGAGCCAGGAAACGCGATTTTTCCAGGTTGGCGGCGATGGCTTCTTCGGAAGCCTTGCGCGTGCGCTCAAGCAAGATATGCGCGTACACCGGGATCACCGTGCTGGTGATCATCAGCATCAGCACCATGAACGGCTGCGCCTGCCACAGTGGCGTCAGCCGGTACACGATCAGCAGCGCGAGCAAGGCCAGGCCGGTGGCAATCGCCAGGTAGCGCGAGCCGTAGCGCATGCCGTTGCCCAGGTTGACCCACACCATCACCGCATACAGTGGCAATGCCGGTTCGCCGCCCACCACCAACCCGAACGAGGTACCGGTGTAGTCGTGGATCATGCCGAATATTCGCCGCGCCGGGTAATGCCCTGGCCAGCGCGCAATCACCTGGCGCAACGCGATGGAGACCAGCAGGAACGCGACGATATACAGGATCACCGGCAAGTAGGTGTCGACCGACTGGCCCGGCAAAAAGCCCAGCGCGCCGATGTAGACAATGGCGATGGCGGCCACCACGATGCGCAGGTTGGCCTGGTCGAGTTCGGAATTGGTCTCATGACTCATGGGGGACGTCCTTGTGCGGCATTCGGTCTATCCTTTGCGCGCCAGAGGCGTCCCTGTGGCGCGGTGCTAAAGTAGCATGCCAATGCACACCCATGCCCCAGGAAGGAGCACGCCATGACCGGCCGAATCATCATAGCCGACGACCACCCGATGTTTCGCGAAGGCATGTTGCGCACCGTACAGCGCCTGTTGCCCGAGGCCGTGGTGCAAGAGGCGGGCGACCTCGATGCGGTGCAGGCGCTGATCCACGCGTGTGGCGACATCGACATGCTGATCCTCGACCTGCGCTTCCCGGGCCTTACCTGCATGAGCCAACTGGCCGACCTGCGCCAGCAACTGCGGCGCACCACCTTGATCGTGGTGTCGATGGTCGATGACCCGGCGCTGATCGATCAGGTCATGGCCCTGGGCGCCGATGGCTTTATCGGCAAGAACATCAGCCCCGATGAAATCGGCCAGGCCCTGCTGGCGATCCGCGAAGGCGAAGTGCTGGTCAAGTTTTCTCCCTCCGGCCTGCTGCCGCTGGGCACCCACGCCCTCACCGCGCGCCAGCAGGAAGTGCTGCGCCTGATCGCCCAAGGCAAGACCAACAAGGAAATCGCCAAGGCCCTGGCGATCTCGCCGTTCACCGTGCGCATCCATGTGTCGTCGCTGCTGCGCAGTTTGAAAGTGCCCTCGCGCGCCGCGGCGGCGGTCAAGTATTCCGGGGAGTTCTAGGCGTTTTCATGGCCTGGGCGATGCCCTGGCGGCGGTAGTCCGGCAGCACCAGCAGGTGTTGCAGGTAGCTGCGCCGGCCACACACCCTATGAATACACGACCGGCTGACCGCTTCGGCTATCGCAGCGCAAACCAGGTGGTTTTCAGCTGCGTGTATTTGTCGAATGAGTGCAGCGACAGGTCACGCCCGAACCCGGACTGCTTGCCACCCCCGAACGGCACCGCGACATCCAGGGCGTCGACGGTGTTGACCGACACCGTGCCGACATTCAACGCTCGCGCCACCCGATGCGCGCGATTGAGGCCATCACTCCAGACCGAGGCCGCCAGCCCGTAGACGCTGTCATTGGCTTGCTGTATCGCTTGCTCCTCAGTGTCAAAGGCGCTGATCGCCAACACCGGGCCAAACACTTCATCGCGCGCGAGCTGCATGTCGCCGGTCACCTCAGCAAAAATCGTCGGCTGGATGAAGTTGGAGGAGCCATTAATGCTCACTTGCTCGCCACCCGCCAGCAGCTTGGCGCCCTCGCCCTGGGCCTGATTGATCGCCCTCATGATGCGGGCGGTTTGCTCACTGTCGACAATGGCACCGGCAGCGCTGCCAGGGTCCAGCGGATCACCCGGCATCCACGCACGCGCCTTGGCAATCACACGCTCGACAAATTCATCATGGATGGAGCGTTGCACATACAGCCGCGAGTTGGCCGAGCATACTTCGCCCTGGTTGAAAAAAATCCCGAAGGCCGCTTTCTCGGCCGCCAGGTCCAGGTCCTGGCAGTCGTCAAACACCAGGTTCGCGCTCTTGCCGCCACACTCCAGCCACACCTGCTTCAAGTTGGACTGCGCCGAGTACTGCATAAAATACTTGCCGACCTGCGTGGAGCCGGTGAACACCAGGCAATCCACATCAGGGTGCAGGCCCAACGCCTTGCCGGCACTTTCGCCGAGGCCCGGCACCACATTCAAAACCCCTTCCGGGATACCCGCTTCCAGGGCCAGTTGGGCCAGGCGCAGGGCCGAAAAGGGTGACTGCTCGGCGGGTTTGAGCACCACGCTGTTACCGGCTGCCAACGCCGGTGCGAGCTTCCAGGCCGCCATGTCGAGTGGGAAATTCCACGGCACCACCGCCGCAACAACGCCCAATGCTTCACGGGTGATGGTCGCCAGTGCGTTGTGCGCGGTGGGCGCGACTTGATCGTAGAGTTTGTCCAGCGCCTCGCCGTACCAGGCAAATACATTCGCGGCGCCGGGCACATCAATGTTGTAGGCGTCCATCACCGGCTTGCCCATGTTCAGCGAATCCAGGAGGGCCAGCTCTTCGCGATGGATCATCAGCAACTCGGAGAGCCTGATCAGGATTTTCTTGCGCTCAACCGGCGGCATACGCCGCCAAGGGCCGCTTTCGAAAGCCTGGCGGGCGCTGCGCACGGCCAGGTCTACTTCTGCGTCACCACAGGCGGCCACACGCGCCAGCAGCTGGTGGGTGGCAGGGTTGATTGCATCAAAAGTCGCCCCGCTGGCTGCGCTCACGGGCCGACCACCGATCAAGGCGGTGTCGATAAAGGTCTGGCGGGCAACGCGTTGTTGCCAGTAATGAAGGTCGAACACGGTGTACTCCCAATGAAGGTCGATGGACAGGCGAAGGTTTTATTCCGCGATCTGCAGTTCAGGCATCTTCACGCGCAAGCCGCGCGTGATCCCCAGCAAACAAATAAGGCCAACCCCCATCCAACACAGGCCGATGGTGAAGGACAGGCTCGACAGGCTGGTCCACAGCCAAATAGTGCTAAGGAACCCCAGCGCCGGCAGTGCGGCATACAGCAGGTAGTTACGGGTGCCGCGTAATTGCTGGTCGACCACGTAATGCTTGATCACCGCCAGGTTCACCGCCGAGAAGGCGAACAGCGCGCCGAAGCTGATCATGTTGGCCACCGTGTCCAGGGTGATAAACAGCGCAATCAGCGAGAACAGGCTGACCAGCACAATCGCGGTGGCCGGCACGCGTTTTTTCGTCACCAGCTTGCCGAGCACGCGAGGCAGCGCGCCGTCACGGCCCATGGCGAACAACACCCGCGACACACTGGCCTGGGAGACCATCGCCGAGGCGAAACAGCCGGCCACATAAGTGGCGGTAAACGCCGTCACCAGCACCTCGCCACCGACCCGGCGCATTACATCCACCGACGCCGAATCCGGGTCGGCGAAGGTGTTCCATTCCGGGAAGACCATTTGCGCGAAATACGACACCAGCAAAAACAGCAAGCCACCAAACAGCGACACCACCATGATCGCCAGTGGAATGGTGCGACGCGGGTTGGGGGTTTCCTCGGCCATGGTCGACACCGCATCGAAGCCCAGGAACGACAAGCACAGCACCGCCGCACCGGCCATGATCAAGGGTGCGCTGAAGCCTTCATGATGGAATGGCGCCAGCAGCGAAACGGGCGCCGGCTGACCGCTGAGGTTGTGCACCGACAGCGCCACGAACACCACGATGAACACCAACTGGGCCACGATCAGGATCCAGTTGACCCGCGTGATGGACTCGATACCGACCAGGTTCAGCGTGGTTACCAGCGCAATCGAGCCGAGCACCCACACGGCGGTCGGTACAGCGGGGAAGTACTCGGACATGTAGATGCCGATCAGCAGGTAACTGAGCAGCGGCAAAAAGATGTAGTCGAGCAGCAAGGTCCAGCCGGCGATAAAACCGAAGTACGCACCAAACGCCTTGCGCGTATAGGAGTAAACCGAGCCGGAAAACGGATGCGCCTGGACCATGCGACCATAGCTGTAGGCGGTCAGTAGCATGGCCGCCAGAGTCAGCATATAGGCGGTCGGCAAGTGCCCCTTGGTCATCTGCGTGACCAGCCCGTAGGTGGTAAAGACCGCCAGCGGCACCATGTAGGCCAGGCCGAACAGCACCAGCCCGACCAGCCCCAGCGGCTGGCGAAAGCGCCGCGTTGAAGCGGCTTTGGTTGAGGTGTGATGGGAGGGAGTTTCGGCCACGCTTGTTATTGTATTCATGGGTGACTCCTGGAAAGAGGGATGCGGGCCATCGCGGCAGTCGATAACCTCGCTGCCGTTCAAGCCGTGTCTGATGGAGGTTGCCCGCCACCCCGCACCTGGGGTGGTGGGCAAGTCACTTCAGAGTTTTCCCGCGATCCGTGCGGTGCGGTCTACCGCAATGCGGGTCTTGTCGACCAGCTCATCCAGCTCTGCGCGCGTGGCCACCAGGGCCGGCGCCATGATCATGCGGCCCAGGGTTGAGCGGATGATCACGCCCTCTTCAAAGCCAAAGGTGCGGCACTGCCAGGCCAGGTCGTTTTCGTTGGCAAAGCGTTTGCGCGTGGCCTTGTCTTCGACGAACTGCAACGCCCCGAGCAGGCCTGTGCCCTGGATCTCACCGATCATTGGGTGGTTGCCGAACACGTCGTGCAGCAGTTGCTGCAAGTACGGCCCGGTGTCGTCCTTGACCTGGCGCACGATGCCTTCATCGCGCAGCGCCTTGAGGTTGGCCAGCGCCACCGCCGCCGCCACCGGGTGGCCGGAATAGGTCAGCCCGTGGGCGAACACACCGCCCTGCTCCACCAACGCCTCGGCGATACGCTTGCTCAGCACCAGGCCGCCCATCGGCAGGTAGCCCGAGGTCAGGCCCTTGGCGATCGACAAGGTGTCGGGTTCGAAGCCGAAGTGCTGATGGGCGAACCATTCGCCGGTACGGCCAAACCCACCAATCACCTCATCGGCGCACAGCAGCACATCGTATTGGCGGCAAATGCGCTGGATTTCAGGCCAGTAGCTTTCTGGTGGGAAGATCATGCCGCCCGCACCCTGGAACGGCTCGGCGATAAAACCGGCGACATTTTCGGCGCCCAATTCCAGAATCTTTTCTTCCAATTGCAGCGCACAACGACGACCAAATTCGGCCGGTGTCAGCTCGCCGCCATGGGCAAACCAATACGGCTCGTCGATGTGCGCGACGTCGGGAATCATGCCGCCCATGTCGTGCATGAACTTCATGCCGCCCAACGCAGAGGCCGCAAGCGTTGAGCCGTGATAGCCGTTCCAGCGGCCGATCATGATTTTCTTCTGCGGTTGCCCGACCACTTGCCAGTAACGGCGCACGGTACGGATCAACACCTCGTTGGCCTCGGAGCCGGAGTTGGTGTAGATCACGTGGCTGTAGTGCCCCGGCAACAGGCTGAAGAGCAGCTCCGACAGCTCGATCACCGCCGGGTGGGTGGTGTGAAAGAACATGTTGTAGTACGCCAGCTGGTCCATCTGCGCGGCGGCGGCGGCAGTCAGGTCGCGGCGGCCATAACCGAGCTGGGTACACCACAGGCCGGACATGCCGTCCAGGTAACGCTTGCCTTCGCTGTCCCACAGGTACAAGCCCTCGCCGCGCACCATCACACGCGGGCCTTCGGCGTTCAGCGCCTTCTGGTCGACAAACCCATGGATATGGTGGGCCGCATCAGACTGCTGGTAATCCTCGGTGCGACGGTTGATTTGGGCGGGTAGGTTCATGGTTTTTCTCTCTTATTGGTCGTGACGCAAGGGCTGGCAAGCCACTCAGCGGTGCTTGCTCATGTAACTTTCAAGCGGGTCTTTGCTCAGCACGCCCTGGGCTTCGGCGAGCGAGTCGATAAACAGGGCAAACAGTTCCGACTGCGCGCCGATATCGAGCTTGGTGTAGATGTGTTTGCGATGGGACTTGATGGTGTCTTCCGCCACCTCAAGGCGCTCGGCCAGCGAGCGGGTGGAATGCCCGCGCAAAATGAGTTGGGCGATGCGGCACTCACGCTCGGTCAGGATCGACGAGCCGAAGTTGTTCAATGCCGCGTGAATACGTTGCTCCAGCAGGTTTTCGAAGCGTGCGCCGTGGGCATCCAGGCCGACAAAATGTTTGCCCAGCACGGCCAGTACCCAAGGGGTTATGCGCTTGAATTGCGCGATGGTGGCGGCGTCGAGCTTTTGCGTAAACGCCAGGGACACCGCCAGGCTGGAGCCTTTGCTCGACTGCAGGATGTAATTGAGCTCGTCTTCGAGCTGAGAGTGGCGGTAGAACGACTGGAAGTACTCGCTGAGCTCGAAGTGGTCAGGCGCAACGTCTGCCAAGGCATAGCAGCCTGAACTGACGCCTTCCACACAGGCGTCGTAAAACGGGTCGAGCAAGTAAAAGCCCGACAGGTACTGGCGCACGTTGCCTTGCGGCAACCACGGCCCATCCAGCTCGAACAGTGCACTGGGCATGCCGCCACGCGGGTAAAAATACAGCGTCGTGGCCTGTATCGGCTGCACACACCCGAGGGCATCGAACAAGGCGGCAGCGAACCCCGATTGCCCGATGTTATCGGTCACCAGGGCCATCTGTTCGAACCATTGCGCAGAAGAAAGCCGGTCGTTTTCCACGTCGAAGCCTCGCTCAAAGAACTGCAAGGATGGTCACACACCCGCTCCGTCCTCGAAATCACCCGATAGGGTGAGCTTGCATCCGATATTTATGCTCACTCCAAAGCTTAATAATATTTTATTAAAAAACGCCCTCCCCCTAGCCTTGAAGCCATGCCCAAGCTGAATCCAACTGCATTACGCAAGGACAGACACATGACTCAAGCCATAACAAAAACAGACACACTGGTAGTGGGAGCCGGCCAGGCCGGTGTGGCCATGAGCGAGCACCTGAGCAAGCAAGGCGTGCCGCACCTGGTGCTGGAGCGCAGCCGTATCGCCGAGCGCTGGCGCACCGGGCGCTGGGATTCGCTGGTCGCCAACGGCCCGGCCTGGCATGACCGCTTCCCCGGCCTGGAATTTGATGACGTCGCCGCCGATGGTTTTGCGCCAAAAGAGCGCGTGGCCGATTACTTCGAAGCCTATGCCCGCAAGTTCAATGCACCGATCCGCACCGGCGTGGACGTGACCTCTGTGGTGCGTAACGTGGGCCGCCCAGGCTTTACCGTGCACACCAGCGAAGGCGTGATCGAAGCCAACCGTGTAGTCGCCGCCACCGGGCCGTTCCAGAAGCCGGTGATCCCGGCCATCGCGCCTAAAGAAAGTGCACTGCACCAGATCCACTCCGCCGACTACCGCAACCCCGCACAACTGCCCGCCGGCGCCGTGCTGGTGGTGGGCGCCGGCTCATCCGGCGTGCAAATTGCCGATGAGCTGCAGCGTTCCGGGCGCCAGGTGTACCTGTCGGTCGGTGCCCACGACCGCCCGCCACGCGCCTATCGCAACCGCGACTTCTGCTGGTGGCTGGGCGTGTTGGGTGAGTGGGACCAGGCCGCGATGAAACCCGGTCGCGAGCACGTGACCATTGCCGTAAGCGGCGCCCACGGCGGCAAGACCATCGATTTTCGTGAGCTCGCCCAGCAAGGCATGACCCTGGTCGGCCTCACCCAAGCCTTCGACGGCAACGTCGCGCGCTTCCAAGCCAACCTGGTTGAAAACCTGGCCCGTGGCGACGAGAACTACCTGGCCTTGCTGGATGCGGCAGACGCCTACATCGAGCGCAACGGCCTCGACCTGCCCGTGGAGCCCCAAGCGCGCCGCGTATTCCCGGATGCCGAGTGCATCAAAAACCCGATCCTGGAGCTGGACCTGGCCAAGGCCGGTATCACCTCGATCATCTGGGCCACCGGGTTTGCCGTGGATTACAGCTGGCTGAAAGTCGATGCGTTTGACGCCGCTGGCAAGCCACAGCATCAGCGCGGTGTGGCCAGCGAGTCGGGCATCTACTTCCTGGGCTTGCCATGGCAGTCGCGCCGGGGTTCGTCGTTTATCTGGGGCGTGTGGCATGACGCTAAATACGTGGCCGACCACATCGCCATCCAGCGCCAATACCTTGAGTACCGCGAAGCCGCACCGGTTTTTCACAAGTCGCCTGTCATAGCCTGAGCACTTTTTTCGGAGTTTTTTTGATGCCTACTCACACTCGCATCCGCATGTTCAACACCAAGGAAACCTACCCTAACCAGAGCCTCGACAACGACCTGTGCCAGGCCGTGCGTGCCGGCAACACCGTGTATGTGCGCGGCCAGGTCGGCACCGATTTTGATGGCAACCTGATTGGCCTTGGCGACCCGCGCGCCCAGGCCGAGCAAGCGATGAAAAACGTCAAGCAACTGCTCGAAGAGGCCGGTTCCGACCTGAGCCATATCGTCAAGACCACCACCTACCTGATCGACCCGCGCTACCGTGAGCCGGTGTACCAGGAAGTCGGCAAGTGGCTCAAGGGCGTGTTCCCGATCTCCACCGGGCTGGTGGTGTCGGCCCTGGGCCAGCCACAGTGGCTGATGGAAATTGACGTGATCGCCGTGATCCCCGAATAAGGAGCTGCCCATGACCTTTTCAATCGTCGCCCGTTGTGCGGACACCGGCCAGTTGGGCATCGCGATCAGCTCCTCGAGCATCGCCGTGGGCGCCCGCTGCCCATGGCTGCGGCCCGGCGTGGGCGCAGTGTCGACCCAGAACATCACGTTACCGGCCCTCGGCCCCGACGTGCTCGACCTGCTGGAACAAGGCCTCGATCCTGCGGCCGCCGTCGACAAAGCCCTGACGAGCAACGGCTACAGCCAATACCGACAACTGACGGCGATTGATCACCTGGGCCGCAGTGTGCATTTCAGTGGCAGCGAAACCCTCGGCACCCACCATGCCGTGTCGGGCGAACAGTGTGTGGCGGCGGGCAATATGCTCGCCGACCGCGCAGTAATCGAAGCGATGGTGCATGCCTTCGAACACGGCGAAGGCCAGCTCGCCGATCGACTGCTGGCGGCGATGCACGCCGCCATCAACGCCGGTGGCGAAGCCGGGCCGGTGCATTCCGCCGCGCTGGTGGTGGTGGGCGAACTGACCTGGCCGATCATCAACCTGCGCGTGGACTGGGCCGATGAACAGCCCATCGCCGAACTGCAAAAGCTCTGGGATGCCTACCGCCCGCAAGTGCAGGACTACATCGACCGCGCCCTCGCCCCCGACCGCTCGCCGGGCTACGGCGTGGCCGGAGACGAGCGATGAGCCGCAGCCGCGAACTGCTGCAGACGCTGGTGGGCTTTGATACCACCAGCCGCGAGTCCAACCTGTTGCTGATCGAATTTGTGCGCGATTACCTGACGGGTTACGGCGTGGCCAGCGAACTGGTCTACAACAAGGAACGCAGCAAGGCCAACCTGTTCGCCAGTATCGGCCCGGCGCATTTGCCGGGCATTGTGCTGTCGGGGCACACCGACGTGGTGCCGGTGGACGGCCAACCGTGGACTGTGCCGCCGTTTGCGCTGACCGAGCGCGACGGCAAGCTGTTTGGCCGCGGCACGGCGGATATGAAGGGTTATATCGCCTGTGTGCTGGCGTTGGTGCCAGCGTTGGTGAAAGCCAACTTGCGTATCCCGGTGCATATCGCCCTGTCTTACGACGAAGAAGTCGGCTGCCTGGGCGTGCGCTCGTTGCTCGCAGTGCTGGAGCAGCGGCCGGTGAAACCGATGCTGTGCATTATCGGTGAGCCGACCGAACTGAAACCGGTGCTCGGCCACAAGGGCAAACTGGCGATGCGTTGTGATGTGCATGGCGAGGCGTGCCATTCGGCGTATGCGCCGTATGGGGTGAATGCGATTGAGCATGCCGCCGAGTTGATTGGCGAACTGGGGCGCATTGGCCTGCGGCTGCGCGAGCAACAGGACCCGCGGTTTGACCCGCCGTTCAGCACGGTGCAGACCGGCGTGATTACGGGCGGCAAGGCCTTGAATATCGTGCCTGCCGACTGCCGCTTTGATTTTGAAGTGCGCGCATTGCCGTCGATGGACCCGGGTGAAGTGGCTGAGGAGCTGCAAGCCTATGCCATGCAGCAGGTGTTGCCGCGTATGCAGGCCGTGAGTAAACAGAGCGCGATTCGGTTTACTGAGCTTTCGGCATATCCGGGATTAGTCACCGACGAGCGCAGCCAGGCAGCGGAGTTGATCGCAGCGTTCAGTGGCTCGCGGGACTTCGGCACCGTGGCGTTTGGCACCGAAGGTGGGTTGTTTGATGCGGTGGGCATACCCACGGTGGTGTGCGGGCCGGGGAGCATGGACCAGGGGCATAAGCCGGATGAGTTTGTGAGCCTCGAACAGTTGGCTGGGTGTGATGCCATGCTGGCGCGCATGCTCGACTCAATCCGCGCCTAAGCCACCTCCCTACCAAACACCACAGTTCAACTGTGGGAGCCGGGCTTGCCCGCGATGGCGGTGTATCAGGTGGCCCATTCTCAGCTGGCCCACCGCTATCGCAGGCAAGCCAGCTCCCACATTTTTTGCCCTGTGTTCCAGTCCAGGCACCGCACAACCTGTGGGAGCCGGGCTTGCCCGCGATGGCGGTGTATCAGATGGCACATTTGCAGCTGGCCCACCGCTATCGCAGGCAAGCCAGCTCCCACATTTTTTGCCCTGTGTTCCAGTCCAGGCACCGCACAACCTGTGGGAGCCAGGCTTGCCCGCGATGGCGGTGTATCAGGTAGCACATTTGCAGCTGGCCCACCGCTATCGCAGGCAAGCCAGCTCCCACAGGTGATTTTCAGTGTTTATCAGAAGGTATTCAGCCAAGGAGTCTTGCGAGTTCTTCGCGGCAGTAATCCACAAACAGCTGCACCGGTTTGGTCAACGGTGCCCGTCGCAACCAGACGGCGGATAATCCTGAACCGGTGACCGTTTCCGCCAACGGCACACACACCACCTTCTGCCCGTCATAGGTGTACTCGGTAAACGGCTTGGTCACCAAGATCGAAAAGCCAAACCCGCGCCCTACCATGCCGCGCACCATCTCGATGGACGGCGAGCTGAACACGATATTCGGCGTTAACCCGCGTTCTTCAAAGATGCTCACGAAGTAGGTCCGGCTCGGCAGCACATCGAGCAAAATCATCGGTTCCAGCACCAGGTCCGCCAGCGACACCTTGGCCTGCTGCGCAAAGCGGTGATCGGCCGGCAACAACGCATAGGGCTGCTGCGGCGGCATCAATGGAGTGGTTTCGATGGTGCCGCCCAGGTCGTGCTCAAACAGCATCGCCACATCGATACTGCCGGCAGTCAGCGCCTGCACCAGCTCTTGCTGCTCGCCGTCGCGAATGCGGATTTCCACCCCAGGCCACAGCGCCTTGAACCCCGCGATCAAGCGCGGCAAATACAACGGTGCCACCGTCTCAAAGCAGCCGATATCGATCTGCCCCGCCACCACATCATTGTCGGCCAGGGCGTTTTGCTCGAACTCATGGGCTACCCGTAGCAACTCCAGCGCCTTGCGATAAAAGCGCGCGCCGCTGGGGGTGAGTGAAACGCCCTGGGCGTGATGACGGATAAACAGCTGCACACCAAAGCTGTCCTCCAGCTGCTTGATCGCGGTCGACACCGAGGGCTGGGCGATATACAGCTTGCGCGATGCCTCGGCAACGCTGCCGCACTCGGCCGTGGTGACAAAATATCTGAGCTGGCGCAGGTTATAGGCAGCCATCGGGACCTCCAGAAACGTGGGACTTCGCCCCAAACAAGTGCGTAAAAATCGGCTTTTTCACACTGATTCAAGACCATGCAACATACCGGAGCAAAAATTCCGGTGAGCTATATTTTTTAAGGTCTATAGCAACAAACTTACTAATTTACCTCCCTGCGCCCATTGCAGATGATCACTCCAACAACAAAGCGCCGCCCACGCTGCGCACAGCGAAGTACGTCAACGTACTCACCTTGCCTTGGAGTTCGTCATGGTCACCACTGCAACATCCTCCGCCCCGCTTATCGAAAAACACACGATCGGATACGTGCCCCCCGAAGACCGCCATGGAAAGGTAAGAGACCTGTTCACCCTGTGGTTCGGCGGCAACATCGCGCCGTTGCCGATCGTGACCGGCGCGCTGGGCGTGCAATTGTTCCACTTGAACCTGGTGTGGGGCATCGTCGCCATCCTGGTTGGCCACCTGGTCGGCGGCGTGCTGATGGCGCTGCACTCGGCCCAAGGCCCGCAAATGGGCATCCCGCAAATGATCCAGAGCCGCGCGCAGTTCGGCTCCTTGGGTGCCCTGCTGGTGGTGGTGATCGCCGGCGTCATGTACATCGGCTTTTTCGCCTCCAACATCGTGCTGGCCGGTAAATCCCTGCACGGCGTGGTCGACAGCGTGCCCGTGCCCGTCGGCATCGTGATCGGCGCCATTGGTTCCGGCATCATCGGCATCATCGGTTACCGCTTTATCCACGTGCTCAACCGCATCGGCACCTGGGTGCTCGGCGCCGGCATCGTGCTGGGTTTTGGCTACATCTTCACCCATGTGCAGACCACCGACTTCCTGACCCGTGGCAGCTTCAACATCTCCGGCTGGCTGGCCACCGTATCCCTGGCGGCGTTGTGGCAGATTGCTTTTGCGCCCTACGTGTCCGACTACTCGCGCTACCTGCCGGCCGACGTACCGGTGGCATCGACCTTCTGGACCACCTACCTGGGCTCCGCCCTCGGCTCCAGCCTGGCCTTTATCTTCGGCGCTGTCGCCGTGCTTGCCACCCCGGTGGGCATGGACACCATGGACGCAGTAAAACTCGCCACCGGCGCCATCGGCCCGTTGATGCTGGTGCTGTTCTTGCTCAGCGTGATCAGCCACAACGCCCTCAATTTGTATGGTGCGGTGTTGTCGATCATTACCCTGATCCAGACCTTCGCCTACCGCTGGATCCCCACCGCCAAAAGCCGCGCAGTGATCTCCACCCTGGTGCTGGCCGCGTGCGCCATTGCTGCCGTGTTCGCCTCCAAAGACTTCATCGGCCACTTCGTCGACATGGTGCTGGTGCTGCTGGTGGTGCTGGTGCCGTGGACGGCGATCAACCTGATCGACTTCTACGCGATTCACAAAGGCAAATACGACATTGCCTCGATCTTTCGCGTGGATGGCGGGATTTATGGCAAGTACAACCCACAGGCGCTGCTGGCCTATGCGATCGGGATTGCAGTGCAGATTCCGTTTATGAACACGCCGCTGTATGTAGGGCCGATTTCCGAGCACATCAATGGCGCGGATTTGTCCTGGGTGGTGGGCCTGGTGGTGACGTCACCGCTGTACTTCTGGTTGGCCAGTCGAGACAGTGCTTATAAGCGCCGGATGGACGGCGGGAAATTGGTGAGCGGGGTTTAAGCAAACCGACTGAAGCGGGCTGGCCCCGTTCAACTGGGGTTCAATGGTGAACCCCAGTCACCAGCCCCCGTCACACACTGGTTACGACCCGCCGCCTTGGCGCTGTACAACGCCTGATCCGCCACCTCCACCAACCCTTGCAAGTCCTCCAACTGAACCCCGGTGGCCGTCGCAATGCCGATGCTTGCCGTCAGCCGCCCGAACGGGCTGGTGCTGTGCACGATGTTCTCTTGCTTCAACAGGTCGAGAATAAGCTGGGCCACCACGGCGGCGCCGTCAGCGTCGGTGTCCGGCATGATGATGCCCATCTCCTCGCCGCCATACCGCGCCACCAGGTCTAACGGCCGCCTTACGCACGCCTCGAAGATTCTGCCCACCGTCTGCAGGCATGCGTCCCCTGCCACATGCCCGTAAGCGTCGTTAAAGCGCTTGAAATAGTCGATATCGATCATCAGCAATGCCAGCGTCGTGCCCTCACGCTTGGCGCGCAGCGCCTCCCTGGCGAGGCTCTCATCAAAGCAGCGCCGGTTTGCCAAACCCGTCAGCGCATCCTTCATCGCCAGCAACTCAAGCTGCCCGTTGGAGGTGAGCAACTGCCGCTGAGTTTCACGCAACTGATCTTCAGCCTCGGTGCGCCGACGGATATCCAGGATCAAAAACCAGCCGATAAGACCGGTAAGCCCCAGCAGCCCCGCCACTACCACCGCCGACAAGAGCGCCTCGGTGCGCCACGCGGCGAGGGCTTCGTGCTTGCCGATTGCCACCGTGGTGATCAGCGGCAGCCGGTCGCTCTGGCGAAAGGCGTAGAGCCTCTCCACGCCGTCCAGGCTGGAGGTAAATGAGGCGGTGCCGACTGACTGATCAACCAGGTACTTCACATAGATGGGCGACTTGGAAAAGTTGCGCCCCATGTCCTGCTCGCGAAACGGATAGCGAGCCAGCAACGTACCGTCTGTATGGGACAAGCCAATCGCGCCGTCCTGCCCGACATCGATCTTGCCAAACAAGCGCAGGAAATTTTCGATGCCTAAGGTCACCGCCACAACACCGGCAAAATCACCCTGCGAATCATTGAAACGCCGGCTGATGGTCATCACCCATTCCTGATTCGACCGGCTGATAATCGGCGGGCCGATAAAGATCTCGTGGGAAGGATCGTCACGGTGATGAATGAAATAGGCACGGTCTGTGCTGTTGGCGCCCGCAGGAATCGGCCGGTTGGAGGACATCAACCAGTGCCCCTGTTTATCGTAGATCGTGACACCACTGAGCTGTGGCATCAGCGGCTGCTGGCGGTTGATCAATGTACTTAGCCGCTGAATCTGCACCGGGCCGCTGCCTTCGGTTTCCAGACGCTCGACCAGCCCGAGCAACAGCAGCGCACTTTGGCGCACGATGCCTTCGGAATAAGTCGACAGCGCCTGGGTAAGGTTCAGGCCATGGACGTCCACCTCCTGCAGGGCGCGATCTCGAGAGGCAAACACCTTCCAGACCGTCAATGACCCCAGGGAGCAACCGATAACGGCCAGCAAAAGCACAACCAGGTGGGTATCACGCTTCACATTGCTACCTTTGGAACCTACGGTTTTCCGTAACAGCGGACAGTGGACCTGGGCACCGGCGGCAGCCATTCGCCCTTATTCGCGGGCAAGGATACAAGCAGTTACAAGCCTTCGCAGCAACAGATTATGTGGACGAGAATGGTTCATATTGCCGCGCCTCACGGTGCCCGCAAGCCGGCGCTTACAGCTGATGATGCTCGAGCAAAAAGTCCACAAACAAGCGCACCCGCGCCGGCATCGCCGCGCCGCCGACGAACACCGCGTGAATCGGCTCAACGTCGCCGGGGTTCCAGGCTTGCAGCAGCGGTATCAACTCGCCGCGCCGCAGGTCTTCGCTGACGGTGAACTCACCGATACGCGCAATACCGGCGCCCACACGCGCAAGCTGTGCCAGCGCCTCACCACTGCTGCATTCGATGTTGCCGCTCACCTTCAAGGAATACGCTTGGCCGTCGCGCATAAACGGCCAGTTGGGTTCGGCACGCCGGAAGTTGAAGCGCAGGCAATTGTGCCGCAGCAGGTCTTCGGGTTGCTGCGGGGTGCCGTGGCGCTGCAGGTACTCGGGCGAGGCCACCACCACCTGGCCGGTTTCGCCGAGCCTGCGCGCGGTCAGCGGGCTGTCGGGCAGATGGCCAAAGCGTATCGCCACATCGGCCTGGCCGCCAAGAATGTCGACCACCTCGTCGCCCAGGGTCAGGTCGACCACGATGTTCGGGTAGCGCGCACTGAAGGCGGCCACCAAGGGCACGATCGTCATGCGCCCATGGCCCAGGGCGGCGCTGACCCGCAACCGGCCCCTGGGCACGCCCTGGTCGGCAATCGCCTCTTCCACCTCGTCCATGTCGGCCAGGATACGCCGCGCCCCGCGCAGGAACGCCTCGCCCTCGGCGGTAAAGGTGATCGCGCGGGTGGTGCGCAACAGCAGCCGAGTGCCAAGGCGTTGTTCGGCACGCGCGATAATCCGGCTGACTGCCGACGGCGTAAGCCCCAACGCACGCGCCGCCGCCGACAGGCTGCCCTCCTGCGCCACGCTGGCGAATACCAACATCTCACCTGACCTGCCGTTGAAGTCCATTTGTGCCCCTTACGCAAAGGTGATTGGCAAAAACGCCATCTACCGCCTTCAAACGCTGGATCGTAGCATTGGCGGCATAGATAAGGAGCCTTCCATGCGTATCAATCCACCCCTCGTTGCACTCGCCATGGGTGCCTTTGGCATCGGCGTCACCGAGTTCGCCCCCATGGGCATGTTGCCGGGCATCGCCGCCGACCTCGGCGTCTCGATTCCCGCCGCCGGCCTGTTGGTCAGTGCATACGCCATGGGCGTGCTGCTCGGCGCGCCACTGATGACCCTGACGACCGGCAAGATCCCCCGGCGCTACCTGCTGATCGGGCTGATGGCGATTTTCACCCTGGGCAACCTGATGTCCGCCCTGGCCACCGACTATTACAGCCTGATGATCGCCAGAGTCGTCACCTCGCTGAACCACGGCGCGTTCTTTGGCGTGGGCTCCGTGGTCGCCGCCAGCGTGGTCGCCCCGGAGAAACGCGCCGGCGCGGTGGCCGCCATGTTTATGGGCCTCACCCTCGCGACCATCGGCGGCGTGCCGCTGGCCGCCTGGTTCGGTGAACTGTTCGGCTGGCGCACCGCGTTCTGGGGCATTACCGGCCTCGGCGTTGTCGCCATGGCCGCGCTGTGGTTCGCCCTGCCCAACCTCAAGGCGCCGCCACACGTCAGCGTGATGGCCGAAATCCGCGTACTGGGCCGTGGCCCGGTGCTGGGCGCACTGGCCCTCACCGTCATCGGCTCGGGCGCCATGTTCACCGTCTTCACCTACATCGCGCCCATCCTCAGCAGCGAAACCCACGCCTCCACCCCTTACATAACCGCCATGCTCGTGCTGTTCGGCGTGGGCCTGACCCTCGGCAACCTGTGGGGCGGCAAGGCTGCGGATCGCTCGATAGATCGCACCCTGATCGTGTCGCTGAGCGTGCTGATTGTGGTGTTGCTGGCGTTCACCGTACTGATGCGCTGGCCGTTGCCCGCGGCTGTGGCCATCTTGATATGGGGTGTCGCGAGCTTTGCCCTGGTGCCGCCGTTGCAGATGCGGGTGATGGAGGCGGCCAAGGACGCGCCTAACCTGGCGTCGGCGGTGAATATCGGGGCGTTTAATTTTGGCAATGCGATTGGTGCGGCGTTGGGCGGTGTGGTGATTAATGCGGGCTGGGGTTATCCGGCGATTTCGCTGGCAGGCGCGGGGATGGCGGGGTT
>NZ_WKDB01000097.1:0-19370 GCF_021606215.1 Pseudomonas sp. PA-5-4B
ACTCAGCAGTGAAACGATGCATCGCCGATGGTAGTGTGGGGTTTCCCCATGTGAGAGTAGGTCATCGTCAAGATTAAATTCCAAAACCCCTGTCTGCTAACGCAGACAGGGGTTTTGTCGTTTAGGGGGGATGATAATGCCCCGGCTGCAGATCGCCCACATATACGTCTGGGCCGGACAAAGGCAACCTGACGACACCCACAAAAAAGCCGGCACCAGGAATCAGGCGCCGGCTTGTTAGAAGCTTTAACGGATCAGAACTGATAGCTGACCGCCGCACTGACATTACGCTCTTCACCCAGATAGCAAAAGTTCAGGCTGGCACAGGACGCCACATAACTCTCATTGGTCAGGTTGTTGGCATTGAGCCTTACATCCACACCCTTCAAGCCCACTTTGCCCAAGTCGTATCCTCCTGAAGCGTCAAACAACGTATGGTAGGAGGAGTCTGGTGAGTCGTTGAGAAAGCGCACAGTCATGATCAAGGTCCGTAGAGGCCGGTCAAGGCAGATAAAGAGGCTTACTGTCTAAGCCGTACTCACGGAAAAAAGCCGCCAACAAAAACTGAAAAAGTCAGGCCAGGCGTTCCAGGCTCACCCACCAACGTGTGCGATAGCGCACTTGAACTGGCAGTGTTTGCGCAACGATCGTCAGCAACTTGTCGGTGTCGTCCAAGCGGAAAACCCCTGATAGCCGCAAGTCGCCGATATCCGCCGCACAGCCCAGGTAACCCTGACGGTAGCGCTCCACATCCGACACCAAGTCAGCCTGGCGCATGTCTCGCGTCACAATCAGCCCATCGACCGTCTGCGGTGAATGGATGGCCACATTGCCGCTGACCACGCCTTGCTGTCTTGGCGCACGGTAAAACGCCCATCGATGCCTTCGAGCAAGCCGTGGCGAGTGTGTACCAGCAAAGGTGCTGACGATAGCGAACCGCAGGTCACCTGGATTTCCCCGCGCACCAATGTGATCAGGCGCTGTTGCGGATTGAAGGTGAGGTACACCGTACTGTCGGAGTTGAGTTGCAGGCGTGTGCCGTCCGGTAATTGCACGCTGCGCCGCTCGCCGGTGGCGGTTGCGAAATCGGAGGTCCAGCGCTGCCAGCCGGTCATGTCCCGGCTTATCCACGCCGCGGACCCCACCAACACCACACTCGACAACACCTTCAGTGCCCGTCGTCGGCCCAAGCCTTGTGCGACGTTTTCCAGTGCCGCATGCGCCCCAGGAATCGCCGCCCTTGCCCAAGCGACTGCGCAGACAAGTGTTGAGCCAGTTGTGGTGGGTGCTGCAAAGCGTGTGTACAACCCTTTCGCGCGCAATGTAGTCAGTAGAGGGCACTCACACAGGCCTGGCCAAGTGTCACAAATGACAATTAGTCGCATTGTCGCGAGGGCAGAAAAAATTTGCAGCGCCGAACCCTGAGCGTCTACCGCTGGTCGGTTTCCTACTCAAAATCAGGATGCTTCTCACAAATCTCTAAGATTTCTCCTGAAGTGGCCGAAAGCCTGACGAGCCATGCGTGCACCGAAATAGAGCGGCCGAAGAGTCCGCCTATCCCGTTACATGGAATGTTCCACTCGGCACGCTCACCCCCCTTTGGCAAAAGAAGTCGATGAAATGAATCTCAAGTTCAGTCATAAAATTCTACTGGCCGCGTCAGGCGTCGTGGTTCTGGCCTTCGCGCTATTTACCCTCTACAACGATTACCTGCAGCGCAGCACCATCAAACAAAACCTTGAGTCGTCCATTCAACAATCGGGCGAACTCACGGCCAGCAGCGTGCAGAACTGGCTCAGTGGCCGCATCCTGGTCCTCGAAAGCCTGGCGCAAAACGTTGCTCACCAGGGCAGCGGTGCTGACCTGCCAGGGCTGGTCGACCAGCCC
Source organism: Pseudomonas sp. PA-5-4B (assembly GCF_021606215.1). Taxonomy (NCBI): domain Bacteria; kingdom Pseudomonadati; phylum Pseudomonadota; class Gammaproteobacteria; order Pseudomonadales; family Pseudomonadaceae; genus Pseudomonas; species Pseudomonas sp. PA-5-4B. The sequence continues at coordinate 1,888 of NZ_WKDB01000097.1, forward strand.
GCGCTCACCTCGAACTTCCAGTTCACCTATGTCGGCCAAACCAACGGCGTATTTACGCAGCGCCCTGACGCCAAAATGCCCGACGATTACGACCCTCGTCAGCGCCCTTGGTACAAGCAGGCGGTCGCGGCCGATAAAACCATGCTCACTCCGCCTTATATGGCGGCGGTTGGCGGGCAAATCGTGACCATCGCCCTGCCGGTCAAAAAGAACGGCGAGCTGCTCGGCGTAGTCGGCGGTGACCTGAGTCTGCAAACCCTGGTGAAGATCATCAATTCGGTGGACTTCGGGGGTATTGGCCATGCGTTCCTGGTCAGCGCCGATGGCCAGGTCATCGTCAGTCCTGACCAGGACCAGGTGATGAAGAACCTCAAGGACATCTACCCGGGCACCAGCCTGCGTATCGAGAAGGTCAGCCAGGACGTTGTGCTCAACGGCCAGGACCGTATTCTGTCATTTACCCCGATCAGCGGTTTGCCGGGCGCGGATTGGTACATCGGCCTGTCGATCGACAAAGACAAAGCCTACGCACCACTGAGTAAATTCCGTACATCGGCACTGATCGCCATGTTGATCGCCGTGGTGGCGATCGCCGTGCTGCTCAGCCTGCTGATTCAAGTGCTGTTGCGCCCGCTGACCACTATGGGCGTGGCCATGCAGGACATCGCCCAGGGCGAAGGCGATTTGACCCGCCGCCTGGACGTGACCAGCAAAGATGAGTTCGGCGAAGTGGGCAGTGCGTTCAACCAGTTCGTCGAGCGCATCCATGCCTCGATTTCCGAAGTGTCTTCGGCTACGCGTCAGGTGCACGACCTGTCGCAGCGCGTCATGGCGTCCTCCAACGCTTCGATCATCGGCTCGGACGAGCAAAGCGCGCGCACCAACAGCGTGGCAGCCGCCATCAACGAACTGGGCGCCGCCACCCAGGAAATCGCCCGCAACGCAGCCGATGCATCGCAACATGCCAGCGGTGCTAGCGAGCAAGCAGATGACGGGCGCAAGGTGGTGGAGCAAACCATCCTGGCCATGTCGGAACTGTCGCAAAAGATCAGCTTGTCCTGTACGCAGATCGAAACCCTCAACGCCAGCACCGATAACATTGGGCACATCCTGGATGTGATCAAAGGCATCTCTCAGCAAACCAACTTGCTGGCGCTCAACGCGGCGATCGAGGCTGCGCGTGCCGGTGAAGCCGGGCGCGGATTTGCCGTGGTTGCCGATGAAGTGCGCAACCTAGCGCACCGTACCCAGGAATCGGCCGAAGAGATCCACAAGATGATCACTTCGCTGCAAGTGGGCTCGCGTGAAGCCGTGACCACCATGAACGCCAGCCAGGTCTCCAGCGAAGAAAGCGTTGAAGTGGCCAACCAGGCGGGTGAGCGCCTGGTCAGCGTGACGCAGCGAATCGTCGAGATCGATGGCATGAACCAATCGGTTGCGGCGGCTACCGAAGAGCAGACCGCAGTGGTTGAAACCCTCAACGTTGATATCAACCAGATCAATCTGTTGAACCAGCAAGGTGTCGTCAACCTCAACGAAACGCTCAAGGACTGCGATGCGTTGTCGCAGCAGGCCAGTCGATTGAAGCAACTGGTCGACAGCTTCAAGATCTGACCCGGCTTGGCAGGAGCGAGGCCTCTCGCTCCTGCTGATCAGTCGAACATCCGGCGCACATTCTCCAAGGCGCTATCGGCAAAAGCCTGCGCAAACTGCTCGAACGCCGCCTGCGGTGTATCAACCGGTTCGCCAATCAGCGTCCAGGTCGCCCTGGCGTGTTTGGCGCCAAGTGCTTCCACACGCATGGCGGCCCATAGCCGCGCGACCCCCAAGGTGTTGTAGAGGGTGGTCCACGTCATGCACATCGCTTCGTCGTCACGGCTGTTGAGTTGCTCAACGACGCGATGCCCATCATGGAAAAATTTGGTGCGTAATGCGCCTACGCCGGTTCCCGTCATTTCGATGTGCGACAGGGCAGGAATGAAGGCATCAAAGCCTGCAAAATTTCCCACCACACTCCACAGGCTTGCGGCATCGCACGCGACGTCAACACACGCTATCAGCGGCGCGCCATTCGGGTTACGGATCAATGTATCGGGTTGCAGCGGTTCCATAAGGAGTCCTGTCAAAGAAAGCCAATAGCCTTGAGGTGGTCGCAGCCTTTGCGCAACAGCGCAGGGTCCTTTCGCGGGTACTGTTCGCCCATCGCTGCCACACCCTGGCGTGCGTTGTCGTGACAAATCATCGAGACGTCGCTGATATCTTCCGCGAGGTCATCCAGGTAAAAACCCAGTACGCCAAACAGCGCGTTATCAGGCCCCACCGTTGGCAGCATCTTTTGCCACTGCGCGACGCTCACCCGTTCGAAAAGATGGCCGGCCTGGCTGAACGCATCCAGGTAATGGTCCCAGCTCAAAGGCTGCGGGTTATGCAGGTTGAAGACGTTTCGCCGTGCCGCGAATTGACCGCAGTGAAACGCGACGAAACGTGCGAGAAAGTCCACCGGCATCAAGTCAAAATTCACTTCCAGGCTGGGCGCGAGGCCCAACTGCAGCGACCCCTTGAGCATCAGCATCAGGCGGTTGTTTTGCGGCTGGCAAACACCGTTGTGGCTGTTGAACGCAATATTCCCCGGTCGATGAATATTCACCCAGGCACCTTGTTCGACCGCACGCCCCAGCAGCCGCTCGGCAACCCACTTGGAAAGGTTGTAGCCATTCTTGAGGTAGAGCGGCAACGTGGCCACGGCCGGTGCTTCGAGGATGTGACCCTGAGCGTCGATGCTGCTGCAGGCTGACAGCGTCGAGATGAAGTTGAAGACTTTCTTGCTGTGGGTTTCACACAGGCGCAGGCACTCAAGCACGGGTTCGACGTTATCCCGGGCAAGTGAGGCATAGTCCAGCACATGGTTGACCCTGGCTGCGTTGTGCACCAACACACCATGGTTTCGGGCGAGGTGGTCATAGACATCGCAGGCCAGGCCCAGACGAGGCTGGCTCATGTCAGCGGCATAAACCTGCACACGGCTCAGGTCCAGATGCTCCAGGTGGTACTCGCGCAGTGCCTGTGCAAACCGCGCTGGCGCCGAGTGTCCCGGGCGTTCACGCACCAGGCATGCCACCTCCCGTGCTCCACCCGCCAACAACGCTTCGACCAGATGCACACCCACGAAGCTGTTTGCACCCGTGACGATCACCTTGCGCGGATCCCCAGCGGACCGCTCTGGCAGGATTTCTACATTCAGCGCCTGGCATGCGTCCTTTTCCATCTGGCATGACGGTGTGTAAGACGGTGCGGCGTCTTCCATCAGCAAGGCAAGCGAACGAATCGTCGGTGCTTCAAAAAAACGGTTCAAAGAAAGGCTGCGGCCAAACTGTTCGCGCAATCGCAGCAGCAAGGTCGACAGCAAGATGGAATGGCCGCCCAGATTGAAAAAACTCTCATCAATGCAAAGATCAACGCCAGGCACGCCCAACAACTCGCTCCACAGGGTCACCAGTTGCGTTTGCAGCGGCGTTTGCGCCGAGGCGCGGGCGGTGCGCGGCGTCGCGTGCCCGAGCACCGTCAGCAACGCCTGGCGGTCAATTTTGCCATTGCCGGTGCAGGGCATGCCCGGCAGCTCTGTCCAGCGCTCGGGTTGCATGTAAGCCGGCAACCACTGCTCTGCATGCTGCTTCAGATCCGTCACCGTTGCGTCGGCCTCGGGCTGGGCGGCAAAAGCTAAAATCCGTCGGTCAAGGTCGATCACCACCGCCACTTGGCGAAATAGCCGACTGCTGCGCAGGCACTGTTCGATCTCCTGGGGTTCGACGCGAAAGCCCCGGATCTTCACCTGATCGTCCCGTCGTCCGCCCAGCTCTATACCGTCCGCCGTCCATTTGGCCCGGTCACCGCTGCGGTAGGCCCTCAGCGCTTGGCCGCCCGGCAACGTAAGCTCAACGAACGGGTTGCCCTCGGGCGGCGGCGTGGTCACATACCCCAGCCCTACGCCAGGGCCTGTGATGTAAAGGTCGCCCATGACCTGCTCATCCACCGGTTGCAGCGCGTCATCGAGGATCAGCACCTGGCTGTTGGCAATGGGGCGCCCCACATTGCGATTGCTGTCACCGGGGCGCAACGTCCGGTGGCTGACCAGCACCGTGGTCTCGGTAGGGCCGTAGAGGTTGTGCAACTGGCACTGGCCCGCCAGCCGTTCGATCACATAGGGCTCGCAGGCATCGCCGCCGGTCAACAGATGGGTCAGGCCCAGGGGCTGATCCAACGGCAGGATGCTCAGTAGCGCCGGCGGCAAAAAACCATGGCTGATGCGCTGTTGGCGAATCAACTCGACCAGTTGCTGAGGGTCGCGCCGCTGCTCTTCGCTTGGGACGATCAACTCGGCACCGGCGATCAGGGCCGGGAAGATATCGATCAGTGATGAGTCGAAACTCAGTGGCGAAAACTGCAGGACACGGCTGTGTTCATCCAACGCCAGGCTGGCGCCGGTCCAGCTGGTGAAATGCGCAAGATTGCCCTGGCTCAGTAGTACGCCTTTGGGCTGGCCGGTGGTGCCCGAGGTGAACAGCACCATGCACGGAGCGTCGATGTCGGGGCGGCGTTGTATCAATGGCTGCGTGATGTCGGCGTGGTTGGAGTCAATATTGCCGACACTCAGTGTCGTGAACTGCTCGCGCAAAGGGTGTCGGCCGTCATCCAGCAATACCTTGGCGCCGCTGTGTTCCAGCATGGCCTGCTGGCGTTGCGGCGGATGATCCGGAGCCAGTGGCAGATACACCGCGCCGCAACCGAGTACTGCGAGAATACTGGCATACAACTCGACGGACTTTTCCAGGCACACGCCAACCACCGGCGTCTCAACGCCTTCCAGTAGAGGGTGCAGGCGTTGCTGGATCGACAAGGCGCGAAGCTGCAATTGGCGGTAGGTCAGCACGCTACCCGCGATGTTCAGCGCCGGGCGCTCGGCGAAGGCGTGCAGACCGGCCTGCAATCGCTCGATCATCGGCACCTGGGCAGCCAGCAACAATGCTGGCTGGTCGGTGCGATTGAACCGGTGCATAAACGCAAGGGCGTCCAGTCCGTGCAAGCTTTGCTCAGGCCAGAGGTTAATGGTGCTGCTGGCGGCAAAAAAGCCCGCATCCCTCGAGAAGCCGCTGACCAGCGAGGTGGCCCACTCCACGAGTGAGCTTGTCGCCTGCCGGCGCAATCGCTGGCCGTTGCCGCTGGGCTCCTCGGCAACGTTATGTACCGCCAGCACGCGTTGGTCACGGTCATAGCAGCGTAACTGCAGTGAGGGCAGGCCGCCTTCGTACACCGGGCCGATACCCAACCGCAGGCTTAACCATCGGGTTGCGGCACAGTATGCGAGCGGCGCTTGAGTGCCGTCCTCGATAAACAGGTCGAAGGCTTGTGTCACGCTGGCGTGTCCGTATTCTTCGAGCACTTGCTTCAGCGCAATCAGGGCGTGGCTGGTGCCGGCCCATCCGATACTCAGACGTCGCATGTTCGCCTCCCCGACTCGGGCAGGTAGTCGCTCAACGCGCGGGCGACGCTTGGCGTGTGCAGCACGCCGCTGTTATGCAGGAACCCCATGATATTGCCGAGCAGCGGGTGCTGGCGGGTGATGGGAAAGTGCAGGGCCGTGACTTCGTCGCGTAGTGCCTGGCGGATGTCGGTGCCTACGTCCAGGTGCTCGACAAGCTGAAGGTCGAAGCCTTTGTGCAGCGTGTTGGTCAGGTAGTGGGTCAAGAAGGTCGGCAGGACTGCGGCGATGCTGTCGCGGTCTGCCGGGCTAGCCGCCTGCCAGTAGAGACGCACCAGCTGCGTCCAGAACTGGGCGTGACGCCCCTCGTCAAACAAGTGGTCGGCCATCAAGCCGCGAATCGAAGGTTTGACGCTATCGTCCTTGGCAAACGCCGCTACATCGTGGGTGACGGTGTTCTCGGCGATGGCCACGCCAATCAACGCTACAGCGTCGTGCAGGTGTTGCGGGGCAAGCGCCTGGGCGGCCGGCAAGGCCCGGCTCAGTTCGATTTGCGTGGGCAGCTCGAGCGGTTGTATGCCGGTCAGTTCAATGGTCTGTTGCAGGAAGTCCAGCGCGACCAGCGCGTGGTAATCCTCATCGACCACGACCGTCATCGCATCAATGCGACAGGCAAGGGGGAAGGGCAGTGTGAAGCGATTCTTGGCAATGCTGCGGGCGATCTTGTCGACGATCTCGGTTTCGAAGATCACCACGTCATTAATGAATTTGTAGAAACTTTGCGTCAACACGAAGTCGCGCCACTGCGGGCAATGCTCGACAAAAGTTGCGTTTAGCACCAAGGGTTGGCGGCAGAGCGGAAAGATCAAGCGATCGTCGTTTTCCAGCAGGCGCCGGGGGCGCGTGCGGATGGTGGCGCGACGTTCCCAATCTTCGGCAAACGAGCGGTAGTCTGCGGAGTTCATGGTCGCACCTCGTGTAGGGAGGCATGTACGTCGTCCCAGAAACCGAGGCGGTTTTCTATGGCGCTGATGGCGGTTTCATCCGCTTCGCGTTGGCGCTTGGGGTCGGCACCGATCAAGCGCTGGAGTAACTGCTCTGCGCCTGGGCCATGATCCTCGGTGTCCAGTTCGATGTGACGGCTGAGGTAGTGACAGAACAACGGTGCCTGACGCGCCATGAAGGCGTCGCCCTGCAGAATACGTTCGAACATCGATGGGATGACGCTCTCGCGGCCGTGCAGGAACGTCGCTGCCACACAGTGTGCGGGCGCGTTCAGCGCGATCTGCAAGGTGCTGCTGACGAAGCGCGTTACGCCAGGGCGTACATTGACCCTTTGCATCGCAGCATCTGCCTGGACGCCTTGGCGCTGCAGTTCAATGAAGCGTTGGATGGCTGAGGTATCTGCGCCGGTCTCGGTCATCGCCTCCAGATATAGCTCGAAGTGGCTGCAGTGGCCACGCGTTGGATGTTCGTCTGACTCTTCGCCAAGCACTATTTCATTGATCAGGCGTGCGCTCTGCGGGTCAACGGGTGGCAGCCACGGCAATTGCATGCATGTCAGATCCTGCTGCAGGCGTTTAGCCAAGCTCATGAAGTCCCAAACAGCAAATACATGCTGCTCCATAAAAATTTGTAACTTGTTAAGTGAAGTTATTTCTGCAAATAACGGATGGCTGCATAGCTGTAGTTTTTTTTGTTCAAGCAAATGTTGATGCATGGTTGACGCCTATAAGTTGTTGCGACTGCTCTGGAAACAGTAATGGGGTTTTGTAATGAAAAGCGGATGGCCTGCGTTTAGGCAAGCCACGCGTACAGCGCTAACCTGACATAGGTTGGCACTGCCGAATGAAGTGTTCTTTTATGGGTGAAAGATAATAATCCGATTAAACGTTTGGATAAACTGATGAAAGTATTAAATGTTTTTGCGGGAAGCAACTAGTCGTGATCAAGTAGTGTGCAAGTGTGTGAGAAGTTTCTTTAACAAGCGTGGGCTTATTTGAATGTTAATCTCAGCGTGGCGCATAAACATGGGGCACTTCCTGAGAGGATAGATACCCCATAGCGTTAACGTGGCAAGAAAGGGCGGTGTAGACCCTTACTGTGAAGTTTTTTTTGCGGTGCCCTCAAGGCTATCGAGGTAGGTATTGATCACTTCCATGCCGCGCATCAGGTGATTGCGTAGCGTCAGGATGCTTTCGTCGACTTTCTTGTGCACCACCAGGTTCAGCAATTCACGGTGATCTTCCTGGGATGTCTCGCCCAGGCCCATCGCTTCGAGGTTGAAGCGCAGAAAGCGTTCCTCCTCATTCAAGCCGTGCGCAACCAGATTGAGCAACCGCTGGTTGGGCGCCTTGCCATACAACGCCATGTGGAACAGCCGATTGAGCCGGCCAATCTCGGCATAGTCACGCTCTTGTTCCAACGCATTGATGCAGGCTTCAGCCTCGGCAATGTCTGCGTCGGTGAGCAACGGAATTGACAGGCGCAGCGCTTCGGATTCCAGCAACATGCGCAGGGCATAGGTCTCGGCCGAATTGTCTTGGATCAACGGCGCAACCACAGCACCTTTGTGGGTTACCACATGGAGCAAGGACTGGGCTTCCAGCTGGCGCAAGGCTTCGCGCACGGGCATGCGGCTGACGCCGAACAGGCTGGCCAATTCTTGCTGGCGCATCGCGGTACCACAGGGCAACCTGCCGTCGAGAATGGCATTGCGCAACGTTTCTTCAATAACGGCGCGTGCAAGATGGGCGGGAATAGGCCCGCTGATTTTGATGCTGCTTAATGGGTTCGGCTTCTGCGTCACGGTTACGCTATCCTCCCTTCTTGAATGGAGTGTGTTTAATTGGATCCAAAGCACACTAGAGATGGGTCGCGCGCTTGTCAAACAGCCAAAGTTTCAGTTTGTAAGGGCTTACAGGCGGAACTTTGTGAGTCCCACAAACGGTGTTTATAAACTCGAACCCCTCATGAATGATTGCACTGTGCCATTGTTTTTTGTTGATCGAAGCTTCACCATCCCTGAAATTCCGTCTCCCTTCACGGACTGAACGCCTTGGCGGTAAGTTTTATTCCCTCTCGAATAGTCGGCTGGCTACTTTCAGCGACTTTGCTCGCTGGCCTGATGCCCGGCGGGCTGCATGCCGATTGGGATTTCTCGCAGATCAGCCGCAAAGCCACGGCTCTGTACGGGCCGCTCGGCGAGGGCCAACAGCGCATCGACGCCTGGCAGCGCCTGTTGGCGACTGAAAAGAAGGTCGATGAACAGGAGCAGCTCAAGGTCGTCAACCTGTTCTTCAACAAGCAAATGAGCTACGTAGAAGACATCGACCTCTGGCACGTGGTCGACTATTGGGAAACCCCCATCGAAGCGCTGTGGAAGGGTGCAGGAGATTGCGAGGACTACGCAATCGCCAAGTATTTCAGCCTGCGCCACCTGGGCGTCTCCAGCGACAAATTGCGCATTACTTACGTTAAGGCTTTGCGTCAGAATCGCGCGCACATGGTGCTGACGTATTACCCGACGCCCGATGCCATCCCGCTGGTGCTCGACAGCCTGATGGATGAGATCCTGCCGGCCACCCGCCGTACCGACCTGGTGCCGGTGTACTCATTCAACGCCGAGGGCTTGTACCTGCCCGGCGCCAAGGGCAACAAGAAAGTCGGTGATACCAAACGCTTGTCGCGTTGGCAGGATGTGTTGAAAAAAATGCGTGCGGAAGGCTTCCCGGCCGAGCCTGCCAACTAGGAGTAACTGATCGGATGTCACTGTTCAAACAACTATTGATCGCAATCTGTCTGTTCCTGGTGGTCGCCTTCAGCGGCAGCTTCATGGTCAGCCTGGAAAGCTCGCGCACCCAATACGTCAACCAATTGCGCTCCCATGCACAGGACGCGGCTACTGCGCTGGCATTGTCGCTGACGCCCAATATCGACGACCCGGCGATGGTGGAGTTGCTGGTCAGCTCGATTTTCGACAGTGGCTATTACGCCAGCATCCGCGTGGTGGATTTAGCCACCGACAAAACCATCGTCGAACGCAGCGGCATCCCGGACAACAACGGCGTGCCCAACTGGTTCGTCAAGCTGATCGGCCTTGAACCGGCCGGCGGCGATGCACTGGTCAACCGCGGCTGGGAGCAGGCGGCGCGCGTGGAGGTGGTCAGCCACCCGATGTTCGCCCTGGCCAAGCTCTGGCAAAGCGCCCTGGGCAGCCTGGGCTGGTTGCTGCTGTGCGGCGCGGTGAGTGCGGTGCTCGGTGCATTGCTGCTTCGTCGGCAGTTGAAGCCGCTGGACTACATGGTCAAACAGTCCCACGCCATCGCCCGCCGCGAGTTTCTCAGCCTGCCGGATCTGCCCCGCACGCCGGAACTGCGGCGCGTAGTGCAGGCCATGAACCAGATGGTCGAGAAACTCAAGGCGCTGTTCCAGGAGCAGGCCGAGCGCAGTGAAAAATTGCGCATTGAATCCTATCAAGACAACCTGACCGGCCTCGCCAACCGGCGTTATTTCGAGATGCAGCTCAACGCCCGCGTCAGTAACCCGGAAGACACCAACTCCGGTTACCTGCTGCTGCTACGAGTCAAGGACCTGGCCGGCCTTAACCAACGCCTGGGTGGCCAGCGCACCGACCAGTTGCTGCAAGCGGTTGGCGAACAATTGTTGCGCCAGTGTGAGCCTTACCCGGAAACCCACAACCTCGTCACCCGTATTCGTGGTGGTGAGTTCGCGGTGCTGGCGCCCGGGCTGGTGCGTGAAGAAGCGCTGCAATTGGCACAAAACCTTGAAAGCACCCTGCTCAGCCTGCAGGCCACCAGTGCCAGTGACGTCACGCCGGTGGCCTACATTGGCCTTGCGCCATTCAACCACGGTGATTCGCCCCAGGCATTGCTGACCCTGGCTGACCAGGCTCTGGCCCAGGCCGAAGGGCAGGGCGACAGCAGTTGGGTGTGCCTGGACCACAGCGCCGCCGCCAGTGTCGGTGACGATCACCATGCCTGGCACACGCTGTTGGACCAGGCCCTTACCCACCAGCGTTTTGAGCTGTACTTCCAGCCGGTTGTCGCCAGCCAGGACCCGCAATTGGTGCTGCACTACAAAGTGCTGTCGCGTTTGCAGGATGACGACGGCCACACCATCCCGGCCGGGCGTTTCCTGCCGTGGCTTGAGCGTTTCGGCTGGACTGCACGCCTGGACCGACTGATGCTCGAACACGTGCTCAAGCAGATGGCCAGCCATACGCACAGCCTGGCGCTGAACCTCTCGGCGGCCACCTTGCAGGACGCCCAGGCGTTGAACCGGATTGTCGAGTTGCTGCGCCAGCACAGCAACCTCGGCCCGCGCTTGACCCTGGAGATCGGCGAAGAACAATTACCCGAGCAGGCTCTGCTGGAGCAGTTGACCCAGCGCCTGCGCGAGTTGGGCTTCTCCCTCAGTCTGCAGCGTTTTGGTGGGCGCTTCAGCATGATCGGCAACCTGGCACGCCTGGGCCTGGCGTACCTGAAGATCGACGGCAGCTACATCCGCGCCATCGACCAGGAAAGCGACAAACGCCTGTTTATCGAAGCGATCCAGCGCGCGGCCCACAGCATCGACTTGCCGTTGATTGCCGAGCGCGTGGAGACCGAAGGTGAATTGAAGGTGATTCGCGAGATGGGGATTTTCGGTGTGCAGGGGCAGTTGATTGGTGAGCCTGCGCCCTGGAAGTGATGCAAATCCAATGTGTGTGCGGGCTTGTGTGGGAGCAGGCAAGCCAGCTCCCACATTTCGATCCGGTTCGACTTTAAGAAATCAGATCAACCCAGTCTCTTCATCATTGATCAGATGGCTCAACCCACCCAGCGCTTCCCGTGCATGGTTACGGTCCATCAGCTTGGCCTGGGCCGCCGGGGGCAGGTCGGTGACGCTGATCACGCCCTTGCGGGTCAGTACCTGAATCAAGTCGTCCAGTACCCGGATCATCTCCATGTCACTTTGTTTGAGCTGGGCCAGGCTGGTTTCCACCACTTCGTTGGCGTACCAGGCCTGGATCTCATGGTGATCGGCCGGCAGGGTTTCGGTCGAATCGGCAAAGGCGGCGGCCTCCACGCGACTCAGCACTCCCTGTGCATCACGTTGCACGTAAAACATAAGAATCCCTCGAAAATGAGCCACACGCGTTCACCAGCATAGGTCAATGCTGTGTTTATGGTCGCGAGTATGCGATGCAACCGGCCGCCAGGGCCAGCGACGTATCGCCCAAGCAAATCGACCGCCCTTGCGGGCGGCCGATAAATCACAGCTTAGGAGGTGTGGTCGATCTTGATGGTCGGGTCGGCGCCTGTGATCAGCGAGTTGATGCTGGTGTGCGACCAATCGTTGCCTTCCAGCTTGATGGTCACATCGGCATTGGCCAGGCCGCCGGCGGCGTTGAGCTTGCCTTCACTGCTGATTTGCAGGGTCGACACACCTTCTACCGTGGTGATCTTGAGGTAGTTGTCGATGGTGCTGTCCGTCTCACCTTTCAACAGATCCTTGAGATCGATCCGGTCACCTTCCGAGGCCTTGAAGTCCTTGATCACGTCGTTGCCGAAGTCGCCCGCCTTCCAGACGAAGGTGTCGGCACCCGAGCCGCCGATCAGGATGTCGTTGCCCGGCCCACCGATCAGGGTGTCGTTACCGGTGCCACCCAACAGGATGTCATTGCCTTTGCCGCCGTCCAGCAGGTCGTTGCCGCCCTGGCCGAACAGGATGTCATCACCTGCGCCGCCCAACAGCGTGTCGTTGCCGTCCTTGGCGCCGGAGACGTCGAAGTCCGCGTAGTGCTCGGTGACGTACTGGTGCACGTTCGAGGTGGTTACCGCGGAGACGGCCACACCGGTTTTCTGTGCCACAAAGGCCTGCAGTGCGTTGTAGCCCTCACCGGTAATCCCGCTGAAGCTCACCAGGTCGCCGAAGAGGATGTCGTTGCCGTCGCCACCGCTGATGGTGTCGGCGCCTGGCAGCGTGGCTTCGGTGTGGCCGAGGATCGCGTTGGCCAGGTCCTTCGGATCGATGTTGCTTTGCGGCTTGCCATCGGTGTCGTAAGGCTTGAGGTCGTTGAGGCTGACGTCGCCGTTGATACCGATCGCTTCCACTTGCGACAACCCACCCAGCAGGGCAAAGGCGCTTTTGGCATTGCTCAGCGTCGCCGAGTTAGTGCTGTTGCCCGTGCCGTCCAGGTTAGACAACTCAAAGGTACCGTCACCTTGGGCATGTACGGTGCCCAGGTCGGTGACGACCCATCGCCAGCCATTGTAGATCTGCAGCTGAGCGGCACCCGAATTGTCGATGGACAAATAGTGCGTATTGTCGATGTAGGTGGAGAACGTTGTGCCAGGCGTGTAGTTGGCAGTCGTGACCACGTTGTCGAACTTGACGGTGCCGTACAGCGTCGGGTTGGTCTGCTCGCCGCTCTGGTAGTACGTCGGCTGGCCGTCGGTGATGAAGTAAGTCAGGTTCGTGGCGCCGGTGTTGCTGGTGGCCAGGCCGCTCTGGAAGAAGTTGGCCGTGGTCTTGAACACGTCTTCGTAGTTGGTGCCGCCACCGGACTTCATCGAGTCCAGCACCGTACTGAGCAAGGTCAGCGCGTTTGGATCGTTGAGGTTGATCGCAACCGACTTGTTCACCTGGGTATCGAAGTCCGCCACAAAGATGTTCACGGTGCCGGAGGTGTTGGCGCCCAGGCTGTCTTTGAGCGACTTGAACACTGAGGTCAGCGAAGCCTTCGCCGCGTTGATCGAGTCGACGCTCATACTGCCGGAACTGTCGACCATGAACGCGATGTTGTAGTTCTTGCCTTGCACCACGTTCAGGCCGCCGATATCGGCCACGACGATGTCATTGCCGTCAGTGCCGACAATGTTGTCGCTGCCCGAAGTACCCGTCACCGAGTTGTAGGTTGCCGGGTACACGGTGACTGGCAATTGCGCCGTGGTAGACGCCGAACCGCCGAGGCTTTCGGTGGAGGTCGACGTCACGGTCAGGTTGAACTGGCCGCTGTAATAGGTCGGTGGCTTGATGGACAGGGTGTTCAGGTCCCAGCCCGTGACGTTCACTTCGCCCACGCCTTTGGTCGCAGTGAAGGTGTGCCCGGACGCGTCGGTGAGGACCGAGCCTGCCGGTACGCCGCTGATCTTCACGCTCAGGGTTTCCGAACCGTCGGTATCAGTCAGCGCGGTGGTTACCTTGGACAGCTTCACAGTGCCGTTTTCCTGGGCTTCGTTAAGCTTGTAGCCCACGTAATAACCGTCACCGTTGCTGCCATGCAGGTCGGACACGGTCACGCCGGCGTTGGTCAGGTCAGTGATGCCGGTGTACAGCGGCACGGTGCCGGTGCTCAAGTTCTGCGTCGCCCCGCCGTTGATCGACAGATTGACGTCAAAGCTGCCAGGCCCCGATTGGTTGGCTTGGTAGATCTCGAGGCTGTAGTAACCGCTGACCGTTGGCGTAAACGAGCCGCTGAATTTGCCGCTGTTGGTCGCCCATAGCCCGCTGGCAATGTCTTTACCGCCAACGTTGACCACCACACTGTCATCGGCGACGCCGCTGAAGGTGTAGCTCTTGCCAGCTTCCATGTAGATCAGGCCGGAGATCTTGGAGCCAGAGCCGGCGTTGACATTGTCGACTGACTCGACATTGGTGACGACACTGGTGTTGTTCGGCGTACCTGCGTTGTCGATGGCTTTTTTCAGTACGTCTGGTGCCGCGCCGTTCCCGTTGGTGCCGAGGCCGGCAATGCTGTTCCAGCCCTGTTTGATCAGACCGGTCGAGGCGACATTGTTATCGGCCACGTTCAGCGTAGGTGCATCGGCCACGGGTGTGATATCGACTTTCACCGTGGCGCTGTTGCCCAGGTCCTTGCCGTCGGTAGGCTGGAACTTGAACTGCGCATAATCAGCCTGCTTGTTGCCAATGCCGGTGCCGCCATAACCGTCGGCGCCGGACTCGTTGGCGTTAGGCATAAAGCGCAACTGGCCGCCGTCGATCTGGGCCTTGGTGAAGGTCTGGTTGGCAGTCACGTTGGTCCAGGTGGTGCCATCCGTTGCCAGGTATTGCAGCTTGCCGGCCACCGGCAGGTCGGTGATTTTCACGCCCAGGCTGGCTTGTGGCGAATCCACATCGGTCACGCCGAAGTTGGCCCAGGTCAGCGCCAGCGGCGTGTCTTCGGTGCCGGTCACGGCGCTGCCGGTGGCGACTGGCGGATCGTTGACTGCCACCACGTTAACGGTGGTGGTGGCAACGTTGGAATAGTTGCCGCCATCGGTCACGGTCACGGTGATGGTCCGCGGCGTGGTGCTTGGGTCGTGACTGTTGTTGGTGAACGTGATGTTCTGGATACGCTGCATGTAATCAGCCAGCGTCGCGCTGCCCGACAACGTCAGGGTGATGGTGCCCGTCTGGTTGTTGGTGCTGACGATGATGCCATTGACGCTGTTGCCCAGGTTCAGTGCATCACCGGCCTGTGCGTTGGTCAGGGTGACCGTCGCACCGGTCAGCATCGTGCTGTCCGGATCGGTGATCTTGATATCGGTGTCGGCAATCGACACACCCGGCCCGGCGGTGCCTTCGGTGAAGGTGGTTCTGTAGTCGGCACCGGTCGCGCCGCTGGAGTTGTTGGCGTCCAGGTCGATGACCGGCGGCGCATCGTTATCGATGATATTGGTGCTGACGCTGCCGTTGCCGACCACCAGGTTCTCGAAGTTGCCGCCGGTGGTCTTGTCGATAGTGATGACAATCTGTTCGGTTGGCTCGGTGATCCTGTCGTCGATCGTGGCGATGTTAAACGGCACGCTGCTGGCGCCCGCCGGGATCTTCACGGTGTACACGCCGTTGAAGTCCGAACCGTCGGTGGCGGTGCCGCTGTACTTGAGCGTCACGGTCACATCGGTTTGCGCCGGGTTGCTCAGGGTCAGCGTGTAATGCGCAGTGCCGCCTTCAGTCACCGAGGCGTCGCCGGTGATGCTGATGGTGGTGTTGTTGACCACATCCGTCACTTTGGTGGTGACGGTGCTGCCGTCGACGATCAGGTGTTCGTACTTGTCGCCGCCGCTGACTACGCCGGTAATCTTGTTGTTCACATCGTTGGCGCCGACATACGCGTCGTTAGGCGCAACAGCCGTGGTGGTGCTGCTGGACTTGCCGTTGCCGATGGTAATGGTCGAGCCGTTATCCAGCCTTACCACCAAGTCGGAACCGACGTTGGTCACTGCCGCGCCGTTCTTGTCGACCAGCGATGCGGTGTAGGTAATCTGACCGCCTTCAGCGACCGAGCCGGTGGCTTTGAGCACCACGGTCACATCATCGATGGTGTCGTTGATGGTGGTGGTCGCGCCGCCCGGAGTGATGGTCACGCCTTCGAAGTTACCGCCGGTAGTGCCGGTGATCTTGACGGTTTGGGTGCTCTTGTCGATGAACACGTCATCGCCAGGCGCTGCCACGGTCACAGAGCCTACGGTCGTACCTTGCTTGATGGTGATGCTCGAACCGTTATCCAGCGTGACTACCATGTCGGTGCCAGCCTTGTTGCTCAAGGTGGCTGTGTAGGTGATGGTGCCGCCTTCGTTGACGGCACTTGGTGCGGTCAGCGTGACGCTGGTGAGATCGGTGGTGCCTGGGGTATCCGTCACTGTGGTGTTAACAGGCGTAGTGCCTGGCACCAGATTCTCGAAGTGCGCGCCGCCGGTCACGTTAGTGATGGCGGTGGTAACGGTTTGGTCGCCTTTGTACACGTCGTTGGGTGCTACGACGGTGACGGTGCCGCTGGACTGGTTCACACCGATGGTGATGGTTTTGCCGTTGTCCAGGGTCACGGTCAGCGGGCTGGTGATGTTAGTCACTGCCGCGCCGTTTTTATCCACAAGGCTGGCGGTGTAGATGATGTTGCCGCCTTCGCCGACGGTGGTGGTGGCGGTGAGGACTACATCAACCTTGTCGATGGTGTCGTTGATCGTGGTGGTCGCACCGTTACCAGCAACTTCCAGTTTCTCGAAGTTGCCGCCAGCAGTGTCGGTGATCTTGACCGTCTGGGTGCTCTTGTCGATGAACACGTCATCGCTTGGCGCAGGGACGGTTACGGTGCCGACGGTGTCACCCGCTTTGATGGTGATGGTCGAGCCGTTATCCAGTTTCAGGGTTACGTCAGTACCGGCCTTGTTGCTCAAGGTGGCGGTGTAAGTGATCTGGCCACCTTCGTTGACGGCACTTGGCGCGGTCAGCGTGACGGTCGTGGTGTCCGCAGTGCCAGGTGTGTCAGTCACTGTGGTGTTAACAGGCGTAGTGCCTGGCACCAGGTTTTCGAAGTGCTCGCCGCCAGTTACACCCTTAATTGCGGTGGTAATGGTCTGGTCGCCTTTGTACACGTCGTTAGGCGCAACAGTGGTGACGGTACCGCTGGACTGGTTCACACCGATGGTGATGGTTTTGCCGTTGTCCAGGGTGACGGTCAGCGGGCTGGTGATGTTGGTCACCGGATTGCCCGACTTGTCGACCAGCGACGCGGTGTAAACGATGTTGCCGCCTTCACCAACGGTGGTGGTGGCGGTCAGCACCACATCGACTTTGTCGATGGTGTCGTTGATCGTGGTGGTCGCACCGTTACCAGCAACTTCCAGTTTCTCGAAGTTGCCGCCAGCGGTGTCGGTGATCTTGACGGTCTGGGTGCTCTTATCGATGAACACGTCATCGCTAGGCGCAGGGACGGTCACGGTGCCGACGGTGTCGCCCGCTTTGATGGTGATGGTCGAGCCGTTATCCAGTTTCAGGGTTACGTCAGTGCCAGCCTTGTTGCTCAAGGTCGCGGTGTACGTAATTTGACCGCCTTCATTGACTGCGCTTGGCGCGGTCAGCGTGACAGTAGTTGTGTTATCAGTACCCGGAGTGTCGGTGACAGTGGTGCTAACCGGCGTGGTGCCTGGAACCAGATTTTCGAAGTGCTCGCCACCGGTGACGCCTTTAATAGCGGTAGTGACAGTCTGGTCGCCCTTGT
>NZ_WKDB01000098.1:0-18987 GCF_021606215.1 Pseudomonas sp. PA-5-4B
GCTCCGGTGCGATGGGCAGTGGGGAGGTATGTTACAGACTTCCAGACACGAAAAAGCCGCGCAGTGCGCGGCTTTCTTGTTTGGTGGGCCCAGTAGGACTCGAACCTACGACCAAGGGATTATGAGTTGCTGGGCGAGCTGCTATGCCTAGAGAAATCGTTCGAAGGTGAACGTAGGTTGGCATAGCTGGAGGCCCCGTCGTTACAGGTGTTGAGCGTAATTTTGAGAAGGTTGCTCAAGCTGGGTACTGTACCGTGGTTGTACTGATTTTGCAGCGGATTAGTCCCCCTCAGGAAGCATCGAATAGCCTAACCATTCTGGGGGAGCTAACTATTGATACCCTGTGAGTACGTGCCATGGACAGCATCCAGCCCTGACGTCCTATGCCTGTAGGGAGGCACTGCCTCGGCCAGTGTCTTTGTGTTAGCGGAGTCAGGGCAATTTCGTGAGAGTGCTAAGGCAAAGGGAGGCGCTATCCTTCGGCTATACAATAGATTCAGCTGGCAGTAGTATCAAATAGCCTTTACCCGCCTGGGATACCGAAATAGGCCGACGAGACCAACAAGGAA
The DNA here is from genome assembly GCF_021606215.1 of Pseudomonas sp. PA-5-4B. NCBI lineage: Bacteria > Pseudomonadati > Pseudomonadota > Gammaproteobacteria > Pseudomonadales > Pseudomonadaceae > Pseudomonas > Pseudomonas sp. PA-5-4B. Next base: position 570 of record NZ_WKDB01000098.1, read on the forward strand.
GAGTTATGTGCTCACAAGTATTTCGCGAGGTTTCGGAGCCCATTAGATGTGGGCTAACACATGATGAATACTGGAGCGGCGTCGATAAAGGACTGATAAAATGTTGGGAGGTTGGTAGGGAAGTTGGACAAAAGAATCCTGCTTTAAAAGCGCAATGCGATGCAGGAGAGCTTCCTATCCTAGGATGGAAAGGAGGTATTAGCTCAGTTGACAGAAAGCTCAAAAAATTCGGGTCTTTAAAGTACCTTGCTCAGTGGCAAGGAATTCGCGGCGAAAATTTGTCCCTGAATCTCAATGTTGAAACAACTGTTACATGCTCAAAAACAGGGAGTACAGTAACATTTACCTCTAGTCGCGAAAAGTATTTGCGAATAACACCTCCAGCGGAAAAGTTAAAGGGATGTAGCCAGATGCGACTAGATAGATACAATGTTCGAAACTTTCGGCGGCTCGAAAATGTCGAAATCAGTCTGGAATCTAATGAAACGATATTTGTAGGCGCAAATAATGCTGGGAAAACGTCGGCTACTGTAGCATTTAGAACTTTTGTATCAAATCGGCTCGACTTTAAGATACATGATTTTCCAACAGAGTTAATTGATGAGTTCGATGCCTTTGGTGAAGGCAGGAAACTTTCACAAGAGTCACTTCCCTCAATAGAACTTGACCTTTGGTTTTCATTTAATCCTGACATTGAGTATGGGCGTGTTGCCTACCTGTTGCCTAGGATCGGCGTCGAGGATGTTGAAGCTGGGATTCGATTGCAATTTTCTGTAACGTCCCCAGAGCAGCTTCTTCTAGATTACAATAAGTCTTATCCTGTAACTACAGACGCTACAAGTGAAAGTAAGCGGGCGCGCAAGTCACTCAGTCACTACTTGGGTCAAGACGGAGTGCTAAAAAAATATTTCAGCTTGAAATACTATGTGTTGGAGCAAACGCAGCCTAACGCTACCATAGTTCTTCATCCGCTGGACTATCAAGTTGGCAGAAAGGCTCTGGCATCGTTGATTCGAGTGGATTTTGTTGATGCACAACGAAATATTGACGAAAGCTCGTCATCTAAAAGCAATCGTTTGTCAGATATATTCTTTGATTTTTATCAGCATAATCTAAATAAGCTTAATAATGACAATGAATCATTAGAAATAATTGAAAAAAGCAATGATAACCTTACAAGTCATTATGAGAAAGAATTTGAGTCCTTAATTCAGACAATAGAGGAACTGGGTTTTCCTGGAGCGAATGACCGAACACTTAAAATTATTTCAAATCTCAATCCTGAAAAAGCTTTAGGCGGCAATGCCATTCTCACGTATTTTGATGCGGACGCAAGACATCCCCTTCCCGAATCCTATAATGGGCTGGGGTATAAGAACCTTATATACATGGCGATTCAAGTCGCTCACTTCCAAATCCAATGGTTTAACACTGAGGTGGATCGTCCACTTTGCCAAATAATATTCATAGAAGAGCCTGAGGCGCATTTGCACGCGCAGGTGCAACAAGTATTTATTCGAAAGATACGACACGCAATTCGCAGAACAACGAAAAATTTAGGGCATGAGACACATTGCCCGCAGTTAGTAATCACCACGCACTCCTCACACATTATTGCGGAAGCAGATTTTAAAACAATTCGATATTTCCGGAGATGTTTAAGCAATTTAGGTGCGTCGAAATCCACGAGCAAAAAAACAACTGCAACTAAAATATTGAATCTCGCTAAATTCGCTTCCGAAAGCACAGAGCAAGAGAATCTGCACTTCCTCCAAAAATATCTCTCCCTAACTCACTGTGATCTATTTTTTGCCGACGCGGCGATAATAATAGAGGGAACAGTAGAGCGTATATTGCTACCGCACATAATAAAAAATCAGCACCCTATCCTGGAATACGCCTACATTTCTACCCTCCAGCTTGGAGGTGCATTTGCGCACAAGTTTCTACCGCTAATAAAATTTCTAGATTTGACATGTCTTGTTATAACTGATTTGGACTCTGTGGATAGGAGTGATAATCGAAAGTCTTGCCGAGCCGATACCCCAGATTCAGTTAGTAGTAATGCATGCATTACTACCCTGCTTCTTAATGGAAAGAAAGGCCTGAAAGGGGAGGCGAAAATCAAGTATGACAAAGACAGATTGATATCAAGTTTGTTGGCTCTGAAGCAGCATCAAAAAATGGTTCCCGATAGTAGGATTTACGTGACATTCCAGGAATCTATTGAGATTGAAACCAAGACGGAAACCAAAAAAATAGTTCCTAGGACGTTCGAAGAGTCATTCATTTACACTAATTTTGACTTGGTGAAAGCGGGCAAGTTAGATGTTTTGATTGAGTACTCCGACGAAGCTACTCTGGATCAGCACTACACGCAAACGTACGATGAGGTTGTTTCGAATTTTAAAAAAGTAGAGTTTGCATTAAATCAAATCGAAACTCTCGAAAAATGGAAATCGCCGGAGTATATATCTGACGGCCTAATATGGCTCACCGCTACATTGAGTTCAACGACAGATATAGCTCTGATGTTCGAGACTCAAGTCGAGGTGGTTAAATGAGTGCCGTGGTTATTGATCCAGATGATAAAATAAGAACGCTCATCGATTCTATGACTAACTTTTTGGTGATCGCAGGTGCAGGATCTGGCAAAACGGGATCATTAGTTAAAGCCTTAAATCATATAGCCGCTACTCATGGGCCTCGAATGCTAGCCGCAGGTCAAAAGGTTGCATGCATTACCTACACAAATGCGGGCGTAAACGTTATAAAACAACGTACAAACCTAAATGAATTATTCTTGGTTTCTACGATTCACGGATTCATGTGGAGCCAGATAAGTGGTTATCAAGACGATATTAGAGAGTCGATAAAAAATAATATAATCCCTCAAAGAGTTCAAAAAAAACAAGAAAAGACGAAAGGAAATAGCAAAGAAGCAATAAAGGCGCGAGCGCAGATTGAGAGGCTCAGCCATGCTTTGACCGTCATAGAACAAACTGAATCTTTTAGATATAACGAAAGTGGGTATAGTGACTTTGTAAAGGGGCATTTGGATCACGACGATATCATTGATGTTGCCTCGGACTTAATATCAAACAATAAGTCTCTTCGTCAGATTGTCGGTCAGCGGTTTCCTTATATTTTTATTGATGAGGCTCAAGATACCTTTCCGCATGTCATTGATGCCTTCAATGATATTTCGGGTAGTGTCGGTCTTCCTATTACCGGCTACTTCGGTGATCCAGTTCAACAAATTTATGAAAAGCGTGCAGGAAACTTCCAAGGTCCGCCAGGGACATGCATTATTGAGAAAAATATCAACTACAGATGTTCGATAGAGGTGATAAATTTACTCAATGCAATACGGCACGAACTCAAGCAAGAACCTAGCACCGATAATGCCCAGGGCAGCGTTGAATTGCTATTAATAAGATCTGAAAAAGGGGAGGGTGAGCGAAATACTTACTCATCACGGCAACTCCAAGAAAATATATTGAAATTCGATAAGGCTTTGGAAAAATTCGGCTGGCAGGAGGACGGTGAGGTTAAGCAGCTATATCTAACACGGCAGATGATAGCTGTTCGTCTAGGTTTCTCAAAACTGAACAAATTATTTACTGGTTCTTATTCGTCACAAAATTCAGAGGATGCTTTTAAAGAGGGTAGTCACTATCTGATTTCGCCATTTGTAAACAATCTGGTGCCTTTGATTAATTATTTTGAAGCTGGAAATTGGGCTGCAATATCTGCATTGCTCAGAGAAGCAAGCCCCGCGTTGGACCCCGAAGGGAAGAATAAGAATAAATCTCTTAGAGATGTTTCATTGGAAATAAGAAATAGTATTAAAAGGTTGAGTGATATTTGGAAGGCAGGGACGACCTTTGACGTTCTGCGGTTCGCGCGTGATAACGACCTTTTTCACAAAAATGACAGGCTGGAAGAACATCTTTTTCGTGCTCCACGCATAGAAGAATATGATGATGAGGTTCATTATATGGACAAGGGGGATTGGTTATGCGACGAATTTTTCAAGTTTACTTGCGAAGAATTGCCTGCATTTTGCAAATTTATATCTAAGATGACACCTTATAGCACGCAGCATGGTGTTAAAGGGGAGGAGTTTCCGAAGGTTTTAGTGGTTTTTGATGATGTCGAAGCAAATTGGAATCAATATAGCTTTTCTAAGTTATTCACACCTCAGACGTCTGGAAAAGAACCTACTGAAGGTCAGAAGACGAAAAGTTACAATTTGGCCTATGTTTGTTTTTCGCGAGCGGCCAAGGATCTAAAAATAATAATTTTCAGTAGCAGCCCTGAGTCGGCTAAACGGGAAATAGTATCCAGCAAGCTTTTCGCTTCAACTCAGGTCACCATAATTGATTGACACGCATGCCTAGCCTCGAAAAGTTAGTAGGGGCCCTTGAGATACAAGCGCCCTCAGCTGCGGGGCCTTGCTTCACAGGGCCCGGTAACATGGCCATGCCTCGCATTTATCAATCATTTCGTAGCTCTCGTTCCACGTCGCGTAGACGTTTGAGATCAAACAGCGGATTTCCATATAAGAAGCTGGGCGCTGTCCTGTCGCTTTTTTTGTAAGGTTTGGAGTGCTCATGGTCTGGAAAGAATGGCAGGTCGGGGTGATCCGGCGCAGAATCGGCCCGATATACTTCTTTAGATACACCGGGCTGGTACAGCATGTACGCATAGTCCATTAGGTTGTTCAGCCGCAGCAACCAATGCCATCCTCCGGTTAGTGGAATTCTTAAGTGCCAGCCACGTCGTCGCTTTTCTGCTTCTCCCACTTCGCCATTAAGTCCCTCGGCGACCAGCGCGTGTATATGAGGAATTAGCTCATCGGGGATTGCCTCTGCGCGCTCAACGTCGGGAAGATTCAGTGACATTGAAAACAAAGACTCGAGAAATCGCATCACGCTAGGTTGCTGCCGTGCAGACTCCATATGAACCGCACAGAGGGGCAATTGGATGAGTACCCCTCTGCCTGCATTAGTTCCTAGGGTTGTACGTGCAGAAGCGACGGCCGGGGCTGCACAAGCTACACACCCACCTACCCCGGAGAAGATTAATGAGCGGGTAACCGACGTGTTCTGGAAGCGGCCCTCAGCTAAGGCTGTCGGTTCTTGTGTGGTTTGGGTCCTCTATGCGTGCCACGCGTCATGCACCGATCTGGCTGCTGGCGTATCGAGCTGGTCATAGAGGGCTCGGGTTGTGGGTAGCGTCACCCATCCGTTGGCAACGATTTCATCGGCGGTTAAACCCCGCTGTCGTTTAAAGCGATAAGTTCGTAGGCAGCCGCAGTGTTCGGTCTGAACAAATACCAGCACCTCCTCTAACGTGTCGCGTATTCGGAATTTTAGCGGCGCTGCTTGCACAAGCGTCTGCCAGACATTCGGGTTGTAGGTCACGCTTTCAAACACGAAGGGCAGTCGCCGCATAACAAAGTCGAAGTTTTTGAAGGCCAATGAGGCGACATACAAGTCGAGGGTCTTACCATCAGGAGCTTCGCCCTGGAGCTCCTCAATCAACGAGTCGATATTGAACAGTTGCCAACGAGCCTGGCTTTGCATAGCAGTTTCCCTCCTAGGCAACAGCTTAATACGCGGGTACTTTACCGGTGGTATGCCTATCCTGCACTAGTCCGCGCCCTTCCCGTAAGCGGGAAGGGCGCGAGTCTCGCTTGGTTTACTGAAGTTTTGGACCATCTGGCAGCAGCGCTTGCGATATGTCGTCAACAATCGCCTTGCCCATTTCGCCTAGATAGTGCGAGGCAAACGCGTAGTGCTCTCCTTCGGTATCCATGGCTGCTTCCAGAGAAAGAACCTTTGCGTAGTAAAGCAGATGGGACGCGTGCTCCAGCGCTTCCCGCATAGGTACACCCGCGTTGACGCGCAGCACTTTCATATCGTATTTGTTCTCTCCGCAGTCTGCGAATGTCACTGCTCCAATGGTGCTCACGTCCTCTACATTGCTCATTGGGCATCTCCGGATTGTGTTGCACGTTGGATGACGTCATAAACGGGCATTTTGTAGCGTAAGAATCGCTGGCCGGATTTCGCTCTATGAGCAAATTTCCGGGGGAATACATCAGACGTGCCGGTGGCTACCTGCATTTTGATAAGCTCCATAAAATATGTCGTCAAAAGGTGTACGTACGCGACCGTCAATTTAGGTCGCATTCGTACACCTGTCAAGAGGGGTCTATGGAGCTTTTTGAGAAATTAAGAGAAATCCGCCGCGCTGAAGGGCTGACGCAGGTTCAGTTGTGCGAAGCCACTGGGATCAATCTTTCAACGTGGAAGAGTTATGAATTGCAGCGTCGTAAGGAAGTGAGTTCTTTGGAGCTGCTGAAAATCACCATGCACCCACAATTCAAGAAGTACACTTTGTGGCTGATGTGTGATGAGACTGCTTTGGAGTGTGGGCAGGTCAGCCCGGTTTAGATGCTTAAGCTTTAAGGCGTAAGACAAGCCCGGACGAGGATGACCAATGAAATTCCCAGTGGTAGTACATAAAGACGCCGACTCGGACTACAGCGTGACCGTTCCGGACGTACCAGGCTGCTTCTCGGCAGGCGCTTCGTTTTCCGAGGCGTTGGATAATGTTCGGGAAGCGCTGGCGCTGCATCTCGAAGGGTTGGTCGCCGACGAAGAAAAGCTTCCTCAGGCCCAAGAGGTGGATGTTCATCTGGACAATCCGGATTACGCCGGTGGCGTATGGGCGATTGTCGACTTTGACCTGACTCCGTACTTGGGTAAGTCGGTGCGGTTCAACGCTTCTTTGCCGGAGCAGTTGTTGCACCGCATTGATGAGCGAGTGCAGAAGGATCATCGCTATGCATCGCGGTCAGGGTTTTTGGCGACGGCAGCGCTGCGTGAACTGGCCGTTTGAGTCGAATGCCAGACACGAAAAAGCCGCGCAATGCGCGGCTTTCTTGTTTGGTGGGCCCAGTAGGACTCGAACCTACGACCAAAGGATTATGAGTCCTCTGCTCTAACCAACTGAGCTATAGGCCCTCAGTAGGACGCGGATTATAGCGACGGTTTCCGTGCTGTGCCATCCGAAAAGTCTGAAACCCGCATATGAAGAAAAGTCTCGGCAAAAAGCTCCGGCGGCAGCGGCAGGCTGACGATGTAGCCTTGCATCTGTTCGCAGCCTTCGGCGGCCAGGAAGGCTTGTTGTGCGGGGTTTTCCACGCCTTCGGCGATGATGGTGAATTGCATGCTGTGGCCCAGGGCGATGATGGCGCGCACGATGGCGGCGTCGTGGGGGTCGTCGGGCAGGCCGCGCACGAAAGACTGGTCGATCTTGAGGAAGTCCAGTGGCAGGCGCTTGAGGTAACTGAGTGAAGAATAGCCGGTGCCGAAGTCATCGATGGCCAGTTGCACGCCCAGGTGCTTGAGTTGGTGCAGCACTTCGAGGGCTTCTTCGGCCTGGCTCATGATGAAGTTTTCGGTGATCTCCAGTTGCAGGCAACCGGGCTCCAAGTGGTAGTCGTGCAACAGTTGTTCGATGCGCGCGAGCAGGTTGGGGTGACGCAGTTGTGCGCCGGCGAGGTTGACTGACAGCGGGCCGAAATCGTTGAAGGCGCGTTTCCAGGTGTGCATCTGACGGCAGGCCTGTTCCAGTACCCAGTCGCCAATCTGCAGGATCGTGCCGTTCTCCTCGGCCAGGGCGATGAAGTGTTCCGGCGGCACGTCGCCAAAGGTCGGGTGGTGCCAGCGAATCAATGCTTCGGCGCCGATCAGTTCCTGGGTGACCAGGCTGAGCTTCGGTTGGTAGTACAGAAACAGCTCTTCACGCTCGATGGCACGGCGCAGTTCGTGCTCGAGGGCCACGCGTTCGTTGGCCTGGGCGGTGAGGTCGCGAGTGTAGCTCTCGACACGGTTGCGGCCTTTGGCCTTGGAGCGGTACATCGCGGCATCGGCGTTTTTGACCAGGGTAGCGACGTCGGTACCGTCCTGTGGATAGAGGCTGGTGCCGATGCTGGCGCTGATAAAGAACTCATGCTCGCCGGCCTGGAACGGCGGGGTGAAGCAGGCGAGCAGTTTATTGGCCAGGTGTTCGGCATCGCTGGCTTGTTGCAGGCCGGGCAGCAGGATGATGAATTCGTCGCCGCCCAGGCGTGCCACGGTGTCGATGTCGCGCAGTTGCTCCTTGAGGCGCACGGCGATGTCCTTGAGCAGCAGGTCGCCGACGGGGTGGCCGAGGCTGTCGTTGATATGCTTGAACCGGTCCAGGTCGAGGAACAGCACGGCGCCTTGGTGACCGGTTTCTTCCTGGCTGGTGAGGGCGGCTTGCAGTCGGCTTTCAAACAGGGTGCGGTTGGGCAGGCCGGTCAGTGGGTCGTGGTGTGCCTGATAATCGAGGCGAGCCTGGGCGTGCTTGAGACTGGAGATGTCGGCAAACACGGCAACAAAGTGTGTGATCAACTGGTCGCGGTTACGCACGGCGCTGATGGTCAGCCAGCTGGGGTATAGCTCGCCGTTTTTGCGGCGGTTGGAAATCTCGCCCTGCCAGTGGCCGTGAGCCGTCAATTGATGCCACATCGCCGCATAGAACGCGCTGTCATGCAGGCCGGAGGCGAGCAGGCGCGGCGTGCTGCCAAGGGCTTCGGCTTCGCTGTAGCCGGTGATCTCGCTGAAAGCGCGGTTGACGGCGCTGATGTTCTGCCGGGTGTCGGTGATCAATACCCCTTCGGCCGTGCTCTCGAACACCGTGGCGGCCTGTTGCAGTTTTTCCTGCATCACTTGGCGTTCGGTGATGTCACGGGCGATGGTCAGCATGCAGTCATCCTCGCCGATGGGCAGCGGCCGGCTGGAGACTTCGCACAGGCGAATCAAGCCGTCGGCGCGGCGGATATGGCAGACGAAGTCACGCACAAAACCGTCGCGTTGCATCAGTTCCAGCATGTGCTTGCGTTCGTTGAGGTCGACCCAGATGCCCAGGTCCAGGGTCGACTGGTCGAGCGAGTTCGCACTGCTAAAGCCCGTCAGACGGGTGAAGCCTTCGTTCACTTCAATCAAAAGCCCATCGCGTTGGCGGCTGAGCAGCAAACCGTCGGGTGAGGCGTGGAAGGCCTTGGCGAATTTCTCTTCGGAGGTTTGCAGCAGTTGCTGGGTTTCCTTGAGTTGGGTGATGTCACGCACCACCACCACCAAGGCTTCTGTGGTGTCGAGTTGGAACGGTTCGGCGGAGATCAGCCCGGTAAATGCCTGGCCATTGCTGCGCAGAAATGGCATTTCCAGGTTGCGGATGCTGGTGGTCTGCACACGTTGCAGCAGGTCGGGGCCGACGCCTTGAATGCCCCAGATGTTCAGCTCGGTGGCGGTCTTGCCCACGACTTGTTCGGCGCTCAGCCCAATCTGGTCCTCGAATGCCTTGTTCACCTCCAGCAGGCAGCCATCAGAGAGGCGGGCGATGACCAGGATGTCCGGGCATTGCTGAAACACCGAGGCAAACTTCTCTTCGGAAAGCTGCAAAGCCTCCTCTGTGCGCTTGGCTTCGCTGATATCGATCATCAAACCGCGCAACACCGGCTCATGGCCGTGCTCGATCAGGCTGACGATATCGCGCACCCACAAGCAACGGCCGTCGGCGGTAATCACTCGATAATCGAGGCTGTGATCGCGGTTGGCGCGGGTTTCCTGGAAGCAGAATGCCTCCGCTCGGGTCAGGTCGGCAGGGTGGATGATGTTGCGCCAGAAGCCTGGAATCAGCCAATGGGCGCGGGGATAGCCCAGCAGGTCTTCGGCGTGGGGCGAAACGTAGCTGTAGGTGAAGTCGGTGATGCTGGCTTCCCAGGCAATCGCGGACAGGCTCTCGACCAGGCCGCGATAGTGGTATTCGCTGCTGCGCAACTCTTGCTCAAGGGCGACTCGCCGGGCAATTTCCGAGCTGAGCCGGCGGTTGATGCGAATCACGATGGCCAACACGGTGCTCAGCAGCAGCACCGCCGGCAGGCCGTACATCAGCAAGTCGGCCCAGAAGGTGCGGTGATCGGTGAAGCTGCCGACCCAGTGTTGCTGGATCGCGTCGGTTTCGTCGGAGCTGAGGTCAGCGAGGACTTTGTCCAGGATGCCCACCAGTATTTTCTGGTCGCGCGGCACGCCCATCGCCAACTGGTACCGATAGGGCGTTTCGCCGCTGACGTATAAACCATCCAGCTTGAGCTGGCGCAGGCTCCAGACGCTGGAGGCGAGGTCGCCGACAACCGCATCCACTTCATCGGTGGCCAGGGCTTGCAGCGTCGAGCTGACGTTCGGCATGGCCACCAGGTTGAGGTCGGGATGGTGGGTGCGCAGTAATTCGTGCGGCGCGTAGTTTTCCACCACGGCGATCTTCAGGCCGTACAGGTCTTTAAGGTTGCGCGGTTTCGCGCCGCCCTCATGGGCGAGGATGACGATCGGGAAATCCAGGTACGGACGTGTAAAGGCCAGGTAATTCTGGCGTTCGGGCGTCGACATGATGCCGGGCAGCAGGTCGAGCTGGTTGTTTTTCGCCTGTTCGAGCACGGCGGTCCAGTTTGCCGGCTCGATGAGCTTGATCCGCACGCCCAGGCGGTCCTGGATCAGGCGTACATAGTCGGCTGCGAGGCCTTGATAACGGCCATTTTCATCACGGTATTCGAAGGGCGGCCAAGAAGCGTCCACCCCCAGGCGCAGCTCCTGATGGTCCGCCAGCCAGCCACGCTCATCATCAGTAAGAGTCAACGCGCCAGCCGTTGCGGTCCAGGCGAGCAGCGACAGCAGTATCACGGTCGGCAGTCTGGGCATAACGGTCTCGTTATGGCACGGGGAATGTTTCGAGTGTAGACGGGCATTGCGGGGGAGGGGGTGTTGCGGGGGAAGTTAATCCATAGAAAGTAATCTATGGAAAACAAAACCCCCGGCCTGGGCCGGGGGTTCTGGTATCACTCGTCGAGGAAGGAGCGCAGATGCTCGCTTCGCGTCGGGTGGCGCAACTTGCGCAGTGCCTTGGCTTCGATCTGACGGATCCGCTCGCGGGTCACGTCAAACTGCTTACCGACTTCCTCAAGGGTGTGGTCGGTATTCATGTCGATGCCGAAACGCATGCGCAGTACCTTGGCTTCACGGGCAGTGAGGCCGGACAGTACGTCGCGAGTCGCTTCTTTAAGGCTCTCAACAGTGGCGACATCGATTGGCGACTGCATGGTCGAGTCTTCGATGAAGTCACCCAGGTGGGAGTCTTCGTCATCACCAATCGGCGTTTCCATGGAGATCGGCTCTTTAGCGATCTTCAATACCTTGCGGATTTTATCCTCAGGCATTTCCATGCGTTCGCCCAGCTCTTCCGGGGTCGGTTCGCGACCCATTTCCTGCAACATCTGCCGGGAAATACGGTTGAGCTTGTTGATCGTCTCGATCATGTGCACCGGAATACGGATGGTGCGAGCCTGGTCGGCGATCGAGCGAGTGATCGCCTGACGGATCCACCAGGTGGCATAAGTCGAGAACTTGTAGCCGCGACGGTATTCGAACTTGTCCACCGCCTTCATCAAGCCGATGTTGCCTTCCTGGATCAGATCGAGGAATTGCAGACCACGGTTGGTGTACTTCTTGGCGATCGAGATCACCAGACGCAAGTTCGCTTCAACCATCTCTTTCTTCGCGCGGCGGGCCTTGGCCTCACCGATCGACATGCGACGGTTGATGTCTTTGATTTCAGCAATCGTCAGACCGGTTTCGGTCTCAAGCGCGGTCAGCTTCTGCTGGCAACGGATGATGTCCGGCTGCAGGCGACCAATGGCTTCGGCGTATTTCGCCTTGCCTTTGGCCAGTGCGTCGGTCCAGCTTTCGTCTACTTCGTTGCCCGGGAACTGGCGCAGGAAGTCAGCCCGCGGCATACGTGCATCACGTACACACAGCTGCATGATTGCGCGTTCTTGCGCACGCAGACGTTCAAGGGCACTGCGAACACGCTCAACCAAGCCTTCGAATTGCTTCGGTACCAGCTTGATCGGCATGAACAGCTCAGCCAGGGCCACCAGCTCGGCAATCGCCAGCTTGTTGGAGCGACCGTGCTTTTTCAGGGCCTTGCGGGTGATTTCCATTTGATCGGAAACCGCACCGAAACGCTGGGCTGCGATGATCGGGTCCGGGCCGCTTTCAACTTCATCTTCGTCGTCGCTGCTGGCTTCAGCATCGTCGTCTTCGGTGTCGTCGTCAGCCTTCGCGGCTTTCGCATCGACGGGCGGCGGTACTTCGGCGGCAGGCGGCGCAATGCCGTCGTCCGGGTCGATGTAGCCGCTCAGAACGTCAGACAGGCGGCCACCTTCGGTGGTGACGCGAGTGTACTCGGAGAGAATGTGGTCAACCGTGCCAGGGAAGTGCGCGATTGCGCCCATCACTTCACGGATACCCTCTTCAATACGTTTGGCGATTTCGATTTCGCCTTCACGTGTCAGCAGCTCGACGGTACCCATTTCACGCATATACATGCGCACAGGGTCAGTCGTACGACCGATGTCGGTCTCCACCGCTGCCAGCGCAGCAGCCGCTTCTTCAGCAGCTGCCTCGTCGGTATCGGAGTCGGCCAACATAAGGGCGTCCGCATCCGGAGCACTCTCGTGTACGGGGATCCCCATGTCATTAATCATGCGGATGATGTCTTCCACCTGCTCAGGATCTGAAATATCCTCAGGCAGGTGATCGTTGACCTCTGCGTAAGTCAGATATTTCTGCTCACGACCAAGGGTGATCAACTCTTTAATACGAGACTGTTGTTGCGCTTTTCCGGACATAACACCCTATCCACTGAAGGTCTTGGCGGGCAAAAAACAAGCCGAGGATTATACCCGAGCTATGACCTCACACGCCAGCTGAGGTCGGGTTAGATGTACAAACATTCTGTTTTAAGAGGTCGCGCATCTGTTTTGCTATCTGAATTTGCTCTTCAGCCGACAATCCCGGCTGCCTTGCACGCTTGATCAGCTCATCCAGGGTCTGCGTGTGCTGACCTGCGGATAACCTAGTAATGGTGTCTAAAAACTGTTGTTCAAGGTTGTCGCCGTCAATTAGCCACTCCTTTTCCGCCAGTGCTTTAAGCAAGCGTCCTTGTTCGGTGCCGTGCCAACGAGCCATCAATTGAATTGAGTTTAGCTTAGGATTTTTCTGTACCGCCTCAATCAAGGCGATCAGTACCTGAGCATACGTGTTGCTCTCGTTGGCAAAGTGATCGGCGCTCTCAACTTTTTTTGCCAATTGCGGGTGGTGAATAAGTGTTCGCAGCGCAATGAGCGTTGGAGCTTCGACGGCGACAGGAGTTCGCGGCGCGTATGCCTCGTCGCGGTCACCGCGTTTGCCGTTCTTGTTCCAGGGTTTCTTGTCCCATTTTTTACCGCCGGCGCCGGGTTTCTTCGGTGTCCACTCCTGCTGGGGCGCATAGGCCTCCTGCGGTTGGTGGAAGTCGGAATAGTCCGGCATGGCGTCGTAATCCATGCCTGGGTCGTAGGCCGGTGGCGCTTCCTGCGGTGCGCTATGCACCAGCTGGCTGACGGCCTCGCCACTCAGGCCGGTGATTTCCAGCAGGCGCATGCGCATCAGTGACTTCAGGTTGGCGCCTGGCACTTTGTCGATCAGCGGCGCTGCGAGGGTGGCCATGTGGGCCTTGCCTTCGAGGGAGCGCGGGTCGGCTTCTTCGGTTAACTGCTGGAAGAAATAGTCCGCCAGCGGCTGTGCGTGTTGATTGATGCGGGCGCGGAAGGCGTCGGTGCCTTCGGAGCGCACCAGGGTGTCCGGGTCTTCGCCTTCGGGCAGGAACAGAAAGCGCGCGCGGCGCCCGTCCTGCAGGCTCGACAGCGTGGCTTCGAGCGCACGCCAAGCGGCGTTACGGCCGGCCTGGTCGCCGTCAAAACAGAACAGCACGCTGGGCACCACGCGAAAGAGACGCTTCATGTGTTCTTCGCTGGTGGCGGTGCCCAGGGTAGCGACGGCATTGCGCAGGCCTTGCTGCGCCAGGGCAATGACGTCCATGTAGCCTTCCACCACGATGATTTCATCGAGGTTGCGATTGTTTTTGCGCGCTTCAAACAGGCCGTAGAGTTCCTGGCCCTTGTGAAATACCGGCGTTTCCGGGGAGTTCAGGTATTTAGGCTTGTCGTCCCCGAGCACGCGGCCACCAAAAGCGATGATGCGGCCACGGCTGTCGCGGATCGGAAACATCACGCGGTCGCGGAAGCGGTCATAGCGCTTGCCGGTCTCGGCGTTTTCCACGAGTAGACCGGCATCGATCATGGCCTTCTGCTGCAGCGTATCGCTGCTCAGATGCTTGTACAGGTTGTCCCAGCCCGGCGGGGCGAAGCCCAGGCCAAAATCCCGGGCGATCTCACCGGTGAGGCCGCGACCCTTGAGGTACTCGACGGCGGCCTTGCGCTGCGGATGGCTTTTAAGCGCCTGACGGTAGAAGTCGGCAGCGGCCGTCAGCAGCGGGTACAGCGGCGAATCAGTGGGTTGACGCGGTTTGTGCGAGCGGCCACTTTCTTCGCGGGGGATTTCCATGCCGGCGGCTTTGGCCAGTTCCTCGACAGCCTGGGGGAAGTCCAGGTTGTCGTGGTCCATGATAAAGCCGAGGGCATTGCCGCCCGCGCCGCAACCGAAGCAGTAGTAGAACTGCTTGTCGGGGCTGACGCTGAATGACGGGGTTTTTTCTTTGTGGAACGGGCAGCAGGCGGTGTAGTTCTTGCCGGCCTTCTTCATTTGCACGCGCGAGCTGACAACATCGACGATGTCGGTGCGGTTAAGAAGGTCGTCAATAAAACTCTGGGGAATCAGCCCGGCCATGGCGTTCTCGTCATCACTGCGTGTAAATGAGGGCCCGTGAAGTGATCAAGCGCACGTATCGAGTGCTCGAACATCTATCGTTTGCATGGGGAGTGTATCTGCCGAGCATTCACTGACGTTAGTTTGTATCAGTCTTCGGCTTGGAAATGTTGCCCTGGCGTCCGGTGTTGGCCAATAGCAGCCTCGGAAAAGCCTTGATGGGCACAGCCGACACAGTTGATCGTCTGTTTGTAGAATCTGTGTTGCAAGAAAAAGGGGTGTGCTCGTCAGTAGCCTTGTTAGGCTCGTCAGAAGAGACGCGCACCGCTGGCAGAAGAGCCAGTCCTGACGTGTGAAGCAGTGTCTCGGTCGCGTGTGCGGCGTCGACGGTGAAGCATCAAGCGATATCCGCAAATGCCAACAGCCCGGCTGAGGGCCGGGCTTGGCAGAAGCTTGCTACGTAAGTCTGTGTATTAGTACAGACGAACGGCGCGGCGCTGTTCGCGCTGAACTTTCTTGGCGTGACGCTTAACAGCGGCTGCTGCTTTACGCTTACGCTCAGAAGTTGGCTTCTCATAAAATTCGCGGCTACGAACTTCAGCCAGAACACCGGCTTTTTCGCAGGAGCGCTTGAAACGACGCAGAGCTACGTCGAAGGGTTCGTTCTCTTTTACTTTGACGGCTGGCATCCAGAGCTACCTTCTTTCATTACCGGGAATCAACGTTCTCGTCGCAAAAAATTCGCGGCTGAGGTCGTCGGTTTTTAAGGGTTGCGGATGTTAACCCCTCATTGACCGGAATGCAAAGCCTCTGATCGAAAACCGCTAGTCGGGAGGGGGAGTGGCGACTATTATGCGCGCCTTCGAATTCAGCCTCTACAAGGCGCAAACCCATGCTAGTACTGGGACTTGAAACCTCCTGCGACGAAACCGGTGTCGCACTTTACGACAGTGAACGCGGGCTTTTGGCCGATGCACTGTTCAGTCAGATCGACCTGCACCGCGCCTATGGCGGGGTGGTGCCGGAGCTGGCCAGCCGAGATCACGTCAAGCGCATGCTGCCCTTGATTCGCCAAGTGTTGGACGAGGCCGGCTGCGTGCCGACCGAGATCGACGCGATCGCCTATACCGCAGGCCCAGGATTGGTTGGAGCCCTTCTGGTTGGGGCCTCTTGCGCCCAGGCGCTGGCATTTGCCTGGGGTATTCCAGCCCTCGGCGTGCACCATATGGAAGGCCATTTACTGGCACCGATGCTGGAAAAAACACCGCCGCAGTTCCCGTTCGTCGCTTTGTTGGTTTCCGGTGGCCACACGCAGTTGGTTCAGGTGGATGGAATCGGCCAATACACGCTTTTGGGTGAGTCGCTGGACGACGCCGCCGGCGAAGCTTTCGACAAAACCGCGAAGATGATGGGCCTCAATTATCCCGGTGGCCCGGAAATCGCGCGGCTGGCCGAAAAAGGTGTGCCGGGCCGCTACACCTTCCCGCGCCCGATGTGCGACCGCCCAGGCCTGATGTTCAGTTTCAGCGGCTTGAAAACCTCCGCACTGAACACCTGGCAGCAAAGCGTCAGCGCCGGGGACGACAGTGAACAAGCCCGTTGCGACATCGCGCTGGCGTTCCAGCAGGCCGTGGTGGAGACTTTGACCATCAAGTGCAAGCGCGCCCTGAAACAGGCGGGCATGCAGCGTCTGGTGATCGCAGGCGGCGTCAGCGCCAACAAGGCGCTGCGTACCTCGCTGGAAAAAATGCTCGGCGACATGAAGGGTGACGTGTTCTACGCGCGCCCTGAGTTTTGCACCGACAACGGTGCAATGATTGCCTACGCCGGTTGCCAGCGCTTGCAGGCCGGGCAGCACGAAAGCCTGGCGATCAGCGTGCAGGCACGCTGGCCGATGGAGCAGCTTTCACCGCTTTAAGTGGCTTGGCTTGCGCGGGGCTCATCAACGGTATTTAAAAATGCCGTTCGCGCCCGGCAAACAGGTCGCGTAAATTGCCGCGGTGGCGCCACACGATCAGCAGTGTCAGTACGCTCATCGGCAGCAACGCCGCCGGTGCCTGCCAGGCGAGCAGCGGCAGGGTGAGTGGCGTGGCGATCAGTGCGGCCAGCGAGCTGGTGCGGGTCAGGTAGAACGTCAGCAGCCAGGCCAGCACGGCCAGCAGCGCTGCCGGAGGGTAAACCCCCAGCAGCATGCCGGCCGCGGTCGCGACGCCTTTGCCGCCGCGAAAACGGAAGTACAGCGGAAACAGATGGCCCAGGACGGCGCACACGCCCACCCAGGCCTGCTGTTGCAAGGTAAGACCGGCGAAGCTGGCGATCAGTACGGGCAACAAGCCCTTGCAGAGGTCACCCAGCAGCGTCAGTACGGCGAGTTTCTTGCCGGCCAGGCGCAACATATTGGTGGCGCCGGCATTGCCTGAGCCACTCATTCGCGGGTCGGGATTTCCCGTCAGGCGGCTGAGCAAAATGGCGAAGGACAGCGAGCCGAGCAGGTAGGCGAGAATCGCCAGTAACCAAAACATGCTAACTATTCCGGGCGAGGACGCCCTGATTCTAACCGGGGCAATGCGCCCTTGTCGTGCTGCGGAGAAGAGCTTGGACAGAGTGTTTATCGAAGGCCTGGAAGTCGACACCGTAATCGGGGCCTACGACTGGGAGCGCGGCATCAAGCAATGTCTGCGCCTGGACCTTAGCTTCGCCTGGGACAATCGCCCGGCGGCCGCCGGTGACGACCTGACCCTGGCGCTGGATTACGCCAGTGTGTCCACGCGTATCCAGGCCTTTGCCGAGCAATCCCAATACCAGTTGGTGGAAACCTTTGCCGAGCGGTTGGCCGAAGTGCTGATGAACGAATTCCAGATTCCCTGGCTGCACCTCAAATTGACCAAGCCCGGCGCCGTACCGGCTGCCAAAGGCGTGGGCGTGGAGATCGAGCGCGGATGTCGCTAACTCAGGTTTACCTTGGCCTTGGCAGCAATATCGAGCGCGAGCCGCACCTGTGTGCCGGCTTGGACGCGTTGGCGAGCTTCTTGACCGATGTACGCTGCTCCGCGGTGTTTGAAAGCCAGCCGGTGGGCATCAAGAGCGGGCCATTCTTCAACCTTGTTGTGTCGGCGTATACCGACCTGCCGTTGATGGAGCTGGATCGTCGGTTGAAATTCATCGAGGCTGACAATGGTCGTTATGCCCCGGACCGCAAAGGGCTGCCGTTGGATATCGACGTGCTGCTGTACGGTGACCTGGTGGGGAATTTCGATGGTTTGATCCTGCCCCGCGCAGAGATCCTGAAGAATGCTTTTGTGCTGTGGCCGTTGTCGTTGATGGCGCCGGATCGCGTGCACCCTGAAGTCGACAAGACAATGGCCGAGTTATGGCGCGATGCGCAGATCGACCAGGTGCTGGCGCCAGTTGCGTTTGAATGGCGGGGCCAGCAGTTGACCCCGGCGGATCTACTGTAGCCGCCGATGCGCCTGGCTTGACCGGATTCAACTGTGGGAGCAACTGTCTTAACCCACCGTCCGTCAGCGCCATTCTGTACCGTCTCGCAGCATGGCATTTAGTCTGATCAGCAGTATCCGCATGCAGGCGATGAGCGCGACTTTCGCGCTCTTGCCTCG
>NZ_WKDB01000099.1:0-18529 GCF_021606215.1 Pseudomonas sp. PA-5-4B
AAGGTGCCCCAGCCCTGGTGTTCGGCGGTGAGGCGGTTTTGTGGATCGTACTCGTAGGCCAGCGCCCAGTGGCCGTCGTCGACGCTGAGGAGGTTGCCTTGGCGGTCGTAGGTATAGTCGACAACATTGCCGTCTGGCAGGGTTTTTCTTACGAGGCGCCCGGCGTGGTCTCGCTTATAGCGTGTAACGAGCTGACTGCCGTCGTCGCCGTGTTCGGTTTTTTCCGCCAGGTTGCCGTTGAGGTCATACACATAGGCCGTGCGCTGGCCGTCAAAGCCGATTTCCTGCTGGATCAGGCCGTTGGGGTGGTAATCGAGTTGGTAGGTTTCGCCTGCCTCGTTTTCGATCGAGGTCAGCAGCAAACGCGCATTGTCGTAGCGATACTTAACGTGGCTGCCATCGGCGTTGATACGGCGGCTGATCAGGTGCAGGCCGTCGGCGTATTCGTAACGGGTGACGTGGCCGAGTTCGTCGTGTTCGGCGGTGATTTTTCCGTAGGCGTTGTAGCTGTATTCGCGCGTTGCGCCGCCTGGCAATACGACACGAATCAACCGACCCACGCTGTCCCACTGATACTGGGTCAGCGCTCCCTGTTCATCCTCGCGGGCAACCTGCCGACCAAGGTCGTCATAGCGATAACGCTTGATACCCCCATTAGGCAGCAGCTCCTCAAGCAACTGCCCACGCTCATTCCAAACCAGCCGATGGCAACTGTTGTCGGGAAACCAAACCCCCGTCAGTTGCCCATATTTGTTGTAGCTGTAGTCCGTAATATTGCCGTCAGGATCGGTCTTACGCGTGACGTCGCCTTGATCATTGCGCTCATATTTCCAGACGGCGAGACCACGCCTTACGACCCGTACAAACCCGTTGTCATGCTCGTAGGACGTCGGCTCGTCATCCCCCGGAAACATCGCTACCAAGCGTCCGGCTTCGTCGTACTGATACGCCGTCACCGCCCCAAGCGGGTCCTGCTCGACCGTCAGCCGACCCTTGTCGTCATAAGACTTGAAGTGCTCAGCACCGTCCGGATCAATGCGCTGCACCAGCCGCGCACGGTCATCGTGGACATACACTTCCCGGCTGCCATCAGCGTTATGCACCGTGACACGGCCGTCATCGCCCCAGGCATACCGCGTATCCATCTGCGAAAAGCTGGCCCAATGCCGAACACACCGAGCGGCCTTGCCAGCCCGTTCCCACTCCCAAAAGAAGCTCGCCCCACCGGCCAACCCACGCTCAAGAATGACGTGCTGCTCGTCGTACCGATAAACCTCGCTTTCACCCACAGCATTGGTCGCAGAAACCAGTCGGCCAAGGTCGTCATAGGCGTAGGAAACAACCTTCTGCTCCGTCACCCATTCAAACGGTTCGTGCCCCTTGGCGCGGTGAACCTGATAGTCCACCGCCACAATGCGGCCCAATTCATAACGCAGAAACAGCGAGCGGCCTACGCCATTATCCAGCCGTTCAACCCGCCCCAAACGATCGCGGAAAACCCGCAACCGGTTGTCATACGCATCGCTGATGGCAACCAGCGCGCCATTGTGGAAGTGATAAAAACGCGACGCCTGAGCCAGCACTAATTCATCGGGCAACTCACCCAAATAAATCGCCGCTTCAGCCAAGCTGTTGGTAATCGCCGGTCGAGCTGCGGTGGGCAGCACAAACTCGGTACGACGATTCTCATGATCCGTCCACACCACCGAATCACCCGAAACCACCAACCGTTGCGCCAGCGAATGGCTCCAGCCAAACCCCAACCCGCAATCGACTTCCACCGCACTGGTGCGATACAGCCGCGTCCACTCAAACGGCAAAACCCCATCCAGCGTGCCGTCTGTGAGGGTCAGCAATTCCTCGCCGGTGACCATCGACACCGGGCAGCCGTTGGTAACGGTTCTGTCGGCCGCAGCCGCCGCATCGCCATTGAGGTTCTTGCCCGAAGCCGGCACATCATCCACAGGTTCCTGGCGCACCAACGCGGTCTGCTGCGTCTTGCTGCGCACCGCCGGCACCGGGTTGGCAACCAACTGGTCCCCAGCCTTCAACGGCGCAACCGGCACGGTCTTGATCGGCGTCGGGGCACTGCCCAGCAAGATCGGCTTGGCCGCCTCGACATGCTCACCCAAGCGAGATTTACCGAATTGCCCGGCCAGTTGCTCCAACCACCGGCGCGCGCGCCGAGACTTGATGCCGCCCAGCACCTGGGCGCTCATGCGTATCGCAATCCCCATGCCGCCCGTGGCCAGGGCCAGCACCAGGTTAATCAGCACGTCGGCGCTGATCTCACCCAGCAACTCGTTCATGTAGGCAGGCGGCAACAACCGCATCCAACTGACCATGGCCGACAGGTAGATAAACAGCAGCGGCTCATCGCTGAGCACCAACAGGCCTTTTTCAAGCGCCTCGGCGCTGGCATTCAGCAGCTGTTCAAACTCGGCCTGGGACAGATAACTCAGCAGCTTTTCAGCGTTATCCAACGGGTGTGCAAGCCACTCAAATAGCTGCTTGAGGCTGTCCCATAGTGAGTACAGCGCCTGGCCAAACCCTTTGGCGTAAGCCTGGTCCAGCATGAGATAACGCTTGAGGACATTGGCCTCGGAGTAGTCCTGCCACAGTGGCGCAAATGTGCCGCTCCACTCGCTGCGCAGCCAGCCTTCCAGCGGTTCGATGACCGACTGATAGGAGGCATACAACGCCTTGAAATACGCAGGCGAAACGTCGGGGTAAAAGTTGACCCGGTACTGCTGGTTGCGATCACATTCGGTGATTTCGAGAATGCCGCTGGGGCCAATAGTTTTGCGGATCGGCTCGCCCAGTGGGCCGCCATTGGGGTCTACGCGTTGCAGCACCACCGGCGTATTGCCGATGGGCACAAAGCGCGTGCTCTGGAACATATGCACCAGGGTCAACGTGCCGCTGGCCTGGCAGGTGGCGACGGTGGTGCTGGGAATGATCGAGCGGTCGATCGGCGCGACCAGCGCCACTTCGTTGCCGACCTTGAACACCTGCTCGACGTCCAGCGCCGAAAAGCTCAAGAAGCTCTGCGCCCAGCTGTCGTATGAACTCAAGCAACGCCGGAAATCGCCAAGCACGGCCTCGACGTCCCGCGTCTTCGAATCCATGGCGGCTAGCACCAACAGGCCAATAGTCTGGCCGGTGGCGGCGATCAAAACCAAGCCCCGACAACCGAGGCCTTAACCAGAAAAACCATCTGCAATCCCTCGCACTGTGTGATCAGGCGAAGGACTTTGCAGAGATTTTCAGGACAACTCTGTAGAGCTTATCCGGCGTTTACGTGGGAAGTTTCAACGGCCTTCGTGCGCTCCCGCCCAAGCACCAGGCTGCACAGCGCCGGCAGGAACAACAGCGTCAACACGGTGCCTACCAGCACCCCGCCAATCAGCACGTAGGCCAGGGACGACCAGAACACCGACAGCGTCAACGGAATAAACGCCAGCGCCGCCGCCAATGCGGTCAGGATCACCGGCCGCGCCCGGCGCACGGTGGCTTCGATAATCGCCTCGCGCACCGCCATGCCATGGTCCTGGTTCTGGCGGATCTGGTCGGTAAAGATCAGCGTGTTGCGCATCAGAATGCCGCCGATGCCGATCAGGCCCAGAATCGCGTTAAAGCCGAACGGCTGGTTGAACAGCAGCAAGGTCGGCACCGCGCCAATCAACCCGAGCGGCGCAGTGGCGAAGACCATGAACATCACGCCGAACGAACGCACCTGGAACATGATCACCGTGAGGGTCAGCAAAATCATGATCGGGAACAGTGCCGCCAGCGCCACGTTGGCCTTGGCGCTTTCTTCCACCGGGCCGCCGATCTCGATCTGGTAACCGGCGGGCAGCTTGGCGATCAAGGGTTGCAGGTCTTTGTACACGGCCATTTCCACGTCGGGCGGTTGCACGCCGTCGATGATGTCGGCGCGCACTTCCACGGTGCTTGCACGGTTGCGCCGCTTGAGGATCGGCTCTTCCATCACCGCCTGGAAGTGCCCGACCTGGGCCAGCGGCACCGAGGTGCCGGCGCTGTTGGTGAGGGTCATGTTGTTGAGGTTACCGAGGTTCTCGCGCTGGTTGCCCTGGGCACGCGCGACCACCGACACGGTGCGGTTGCCTTCGCGCACTTCGGTGATCGGGTTGCCGCTGAGCAAGGCGTTGAGCTGGGATTTGACCTCGTTGGGCGTGAAGCCCAGCAGGCGCAGGCGGTCCTGGTCCAGCACCAGCCGATAACCGCTGGTGCGTTCGCCCCAGTCGAGGAAAGCGTCCTTGGTCAGCGTGTTGGCCGCCACGACGCGGCGCACGTCTTCGGACACCCCGCGCAGCACATCCAGGTTCGGCCCGGACACACGAAACACCACCGGGAACGGCACCGGCGGGCCGAACAACAATTGCGTGACGCGCACCCGCGCGGCCGGGAACTCACCGGCGGCAATGCGTTCACGCATGCGCACTTTCAATGCGTCACGGGCATGGGAGTCCGGGGTTTGCACAATCAGTTTGGCAAAGGCCGGGTCGGGCAGTTCGGGGTTCAGCGAAAGGAAAAAGCGTGGCGCGCCGCCGCCTACATAGGTGTCGACCAGGCTGGTTTGCGGTTCTTGCAGCAAGGCTTTTTCCAGCTGTGCCGCCACCGCTTCGGTGCTTTTGAAGGCGCTGCCGGGCGGCATATACACCTCAAGGATCAGCTCGGAACGGTCGGAGTTGGGGAAAAACTGCTTCTTCACCACGCCCATGCCCAGCACGCACAGCACAAAGGCACCGACCACCAGGCCAGTGACCAGCCAGCGTTGGCGCACGCAGGCTTCGACCAGGCTGCGCAGTTTCTGGTAATACCGGCCGGCGTAAATCGCGTCATGGCCACCCGGCACCGGTTTGATCTGCGGCAGCAACTTCACGCCCAGGTACGGCGTGAACACCACGGCCACCAGCCAGGACGAGATCAGCGCAAAGCCGACGATCCAGAAGATATTGCCGGCATATTCGCCTGCGCCGGAACGCGCAAAACCCACCGGCAGAAAGCCGATGATGGTCACCAAGGTGCCGGTGAGCATCGGCGCCGCGGTGGAACTCCAGGCAAACGTGGCGGCGTGAATCCGGTCAAACCCTTCTTCGAGTTTTACCACCATCATCTCGATGGCGATGATCGCATCGTCCACCAGCAAACCCAGGGAAATAATCAGCGCGCCCAAGGTAATGCGGTCAAATTCACGCCCGGTGAGCAGCATGATCACAAACACCACCGACAAGGTCAGCGGCACCGCGGCGGCCACCACCAGCCCGACGCGAAAGCCCAGGGCCAACAGGCTGATTACCATCACTACGGCCAGGGCGACGAAGAATTTGAGCATGAACTCATTCACCGCCAGGCTGATGTTTTTCGCCTGGTCGGAGACCTTGGCGAAGTTCACGCCCAGCGGCAGGTCCGCCTGGATTCTGGCTTCCTGGGCCTTGAGGCTTTTGTCCAGTTCCAGGCCGTTCCAGTGCTTCTCCATGATCACGCCAAGCATCAGCGCCGGGTCGCCCTGATGGCGGATGCGATAGCTGGGCGGGTCTTCATAACCACGGCTCACGGTCGCCACATCGGCAATGCGCAGTACGCGGCCGTTGACTTCCAGCGGTACGTTTTCGATCAGCGCCAGGCTGTCGAAGGCGCCGTCGATGCGAATATAGGCACGCGCGCCAGCGGTTTCGACAAAGCCCGACGGCGCCACGGCGTTCTGTGCGGCGAGGGCGGCGAAGATCTGGTCCGGCTTGATGCCCAGCGTGGCCAGGCGCTCATAAGAGAACTCGACAAATATCCGCTGCGCCTGCTCGCCGAGGATATTGACCTTCTTCACGCCCGGCAGGTTGAGCAAGCCCTGGCGCAAGTCTTCGGCCATCTGCACTTGCTGGCGATGGGGCAGGTGCTCGGCTTCCAGCGCATACAGGGCGAAATACACATCGGAATATTCGTCATTGAAGAACGGCCCGATCACGCCTTTGGGCAGTTTCGCCGCTTCGTCGCTGAGCTTTTTGCGGGTCTGGTAGAACAGGTCCTGGATCTCACTGGGGCGCGTGGATTCCTTGTAGGTCATGCGCATCGACACAAAACCCGGCTGGGCGATGGTCTCGACGCGGTCGTAGTAGTCCAGTTCCTGCAGGCGCTTTTCCAGGCGGTCGGCGACTTGCTCCTGCATCTCCTGGGCGGTGGCGCCGGGCCAGGCGGCGGTGATGGTCATGACCTTGACGGTAAACGACGGGTCTTCAGCGCGCCCCAGCTTGCCGAACGAGAAGATCCCGGCGGCGAGGATCGCAATGATCAGAAACAGCGTGACGGCGCGGTGCTTTACCGCCAGTTCGGAGAGGTTGATGCCGCGCATGCTCAGTGGTCCTGTTTACGGTTGAGGGCCAGTGCCTGGGCCGGCAGCAGGCGCACGGTGTCGCCGCTGTGCAGCAAGTGCGCGCCAAGAGCGACGACGATCTGGCCGGGCGTTACGCCACTGTCGAGCAGCGCGTCTTCCTGGCCGAGGCTGGCCACGTTGACGGGGGCGAAGCTGACCTTGTCGTCCGCGCCAATCACCCACACGCCGGTGCCTTGCCCCGCATCCTGCAACGCGCCGATGGGCACGCGGGTTTGCTGGGTCTGGCCGTTGCCTTGCAGGCGTACGGTGATGGTCGAGCCGAGGGCAAAACGGTCGACGGCGCCATGCAGCACGTAGCGTGCGCGGTAGGTGCGGGTGGTGGGGTCGGCGCTGGCCGACAGCTCGCGCAGGGTGGCTGTCACGGCCTGGTCCTGTGCGCCGAACGGGAAGGCCAGGGCTTTTTGCGCGGCTTGGTCGCGCTGGTTTTCCGGCAGGTTGACGATGGCTTCGCGGGCGCCGTCGTGGGCCAGGCGCGCCACGATCTGGCCCTCGGCGACCACTTGGCCGCGATCCACGCGCACATCGGTGATGATGCCGTCGCCGTCGGCCTTGAGCACCGAGTAAGTGCGGCGGTTTTCGATCTGGCTGGCATCCGATTGCGCCGCGGCCAGTTCGGCTTCGGCCACGCGCAGGTTGGTCGCCGACTGGTCGAAGATCTGCCGCGACACGGCGCCGGTGCTGGCCAGGCGCTGGTAACGGTTTTCGTCATCACGGCGTTGGCGCAATTGGGCCTGGGCGGCGTTGACGCGGTTTTTGGCCGAGCGCAGGGCCAGTTCGAAGTCGCCGATGTCCAGTACCAGCAAGGTGTCACCACGGGCGACATGCTGGCCGGGGTCGACCTTGCGTTCGATGACTTTGCCGCTGACCCGGAAGCCCAAATCGCTTTCGGTGCGCGCCGCGACCACGCCGGTGTAGGCGCTTTGTTGGGTGCCGGCGGCTTCTACCTTGGCGGCCAGAACGGGACGCGGCAGCGGCACTTCGGCGGCGGTGTCGGCCTTGCTGTTGCAGCCGCTGAGGATAATCAACAGGCCTAGGGGCGTGAGAAGACGCAGGGGAAGAGGGTGCATGACGGGCTCCAGGGGTGGCCAATGGATAAAGAATTATGGACATAATATTTTGCTCATATTATGGTCGAAATATAAATTAATCCAGCCCCCGGATATTCCTTATGTCGAACGCCCCGGCCCCGTCGCGAAGCCTGTTGTTTTTACTGGTGGCGCTCACCGCACTCGGTGAAGTCTCGACCCAATTGCTCATCCCCGGCCTGGGCGCCATCGAGCAGGCACTGGCGGCGCCAGCGGGTTCGGCGTTGATGGCGTTGTCGGCATTTGTGGCTGCATTTGGCCTTGGGCAATTGCTGTTCGGGCCGCTGTCGGACCGCATCGGCCGTCGCCCCGTGCTACTTGGCGGCCTGGCGCTGTATGTGCTGGCAACCCTGTCGATGCTGCTGGTCAGCGACATTCAACAGTTCATTGCCGCCCGCGTGCTGCAAGGCCTGGGCGCCTGCGCCGCGCTGGTGCTGGCGCGCACGGTGGTGCGTGATGTGTGGAAGGCCGAAGCGGGGCCGGCGCTGGCGTTGACCATGATCGGCATGCTCTACGCCATCGTCGTGGCGCCGATGATCGGTGGCCTGCTGATCAAGCTGCTGGGCTGGCAGGCGCCGATCGTGCTGGCGCTGGTGATCGGCAGTGTGGTGCTGGTGTTGGCGCTGTTGTTCTTTCGCGAGAGCAATCACTTTCTGGACCCCAAGGCCGGGCATTGGCGCACCCTCGGCGGCCAATACCTGGATCTGCTCAAGGGCCGCCAGTTTCGGGCGTACGCGGTGGCGTTGGCCTGTACCTACGGCGCGATGTTCGCGGTGATCGCGGGTTCATCGGCGGTGTTTATCAACCTGCTGGGGTTCAGCAGCCTGGAGTACGGGCTTAATTTTGGCCTGATCGTGTCGATGCTGATCGTTGGCTCTACCTACACCCGGCGCAATATCCTGCGCCTGGGGCCGCAACGCATTGTGTCGATAGGCGTGACGCTGGTCGCCATCGGCGGGATTCTAGCGGTGGTGATTTACGAGCTGTTCGGCCTGTCGGCGCTGGGCCTGGATATTCCGGTGGCATTGGTCACCCTTGGCGGCGGCCTGGTGTTGCCGGGCTCTGTCACGGGCGGGGTGATGCCCAACGCCCATCGTGCGGGGTTGGCGGCGGGGTTGATGGGCTTTTCGCAGATGTTTGGCGCGACGTGCAGTGGCCTGTTGCTGAGCCATCTGCGTGATGGCAGTGCCACGCCGATGATCATGATCCAGGCGAGCTTTGCGGTTTCGGCGTTTGTGGCGTTCCACCTGCTGCGCCAGCGCCAAGCGCTGCTGGCCGCGGCTTGATCGTTCCCACGCTCTGCGTGGGAATGCCGCCCCGGACGCTCCGCGTCCCGCTCTGGCAGTCGTGACGCAGAGCGTCACTGGATGCATTCCCACGCGGAGCGTGGGAACGATCAGCGGTCAGGCCATGTCGCTGTGCGCGAATTCCTCGCCTAGAAAATCAATCAACGTGCGCACCGACGGCAACAGTCCACGGCGCGAAGGGAAAATCGCGTGCACGATCCCGGTCCTTGGCGACCAACCCGGGATCAAGTTGACCAGGCGCCCGGCAGCAATGTCCTCGCGCACCACCACACTCGGCAGGTGCGCAATACCCACCCCGGCACACACCGCGTGGCGCAACGCCAACAGGTCATCGGTGATCATCCGTGGGAAATGCCGGATCACCGCGCTGGCACCGTTCTCGCCAAACAACTCCCACTGGTATTCGCGCTGCGCCGAGCCCCAATACACGCTCGGCAACCCATTCAAGTCCCCCGGCAACGGCGGGTTGGACAGGCGCGACACCAACGCCGGGCTGCCCACCAGGCACTGCGTGCTGTTGCCAAGCACCTTCATCACCAGATCGGTGTCTTCCAAGGGCGGAAAGCGAATGCGCAGGGCGATGTCGAAGCCTTCGTGAATCACATCCACACGCCGGTTGGTGCTCTCCAGGTGCAACTCCACCAGCGGGTACTTGAGCATATAGCGGGTCAGCATCGGCCCGACCCAGGAGTTGAGCAGGGCGGTGGGGCAGCTCAAACGCACAATGCCCTGGGGCTCGGAACGGTTGCGCTCGATCACTTCGGCGGCGGCTTCGGCCTCTACCCGCATGGCCAGGCAGCGCTGGTAATAGACCTGGCCAATTTCGGTGAGCGAACAATGCCGGCTGGTGCGGTTGATCAGGCGCACACCCAGGCGCTCTTCGAGCTCGCTGATACGCCGGCTGAGCTTCGATTTAGGCATGTCCAGCGCGCGGCCCGCGGCGGCAAAACCACGGTGCTCGACCACTTGGGTGAAGTAATAGAGGGTGTTGAGGTCTTCCACTATCGTTCTCCAAATAGAACGCTAAGGGTTATTTTTGCCGTCTAGCGCGGTAAAGGTAGCGGATTTAAGCTGTGTACATGCACTGCTTTCACGCCTTTGGAGAAACGCCATGAAAAATATCATCGGTATCTACACCAGCCCACGCAGCCATTGGGTAGGCGACGGCTTTCCGGTTCGTACGCTGTTTTCCTACGACACCATGGGCAAACACATCAGCCCGTTCCTGTTGCTGGACCACGCCGGGCCGGCCGATTTCACCCCGACCCAAGCACGTCGTGGCGTCGGCCAGCACCCGCATCGCGGCTTTGAAACCGTGACCATCGTCTACAAGGGCGAAGTCGAGCACCGCGATTCCACCGGCGCTGGCGGCACCATCGGCCCAGGCGATGTGCAATGGATGACCGCGGCCAAAGGCATCCTGCATGAGGAGTTCCACTCCGCAGCGTTTGCCCAAAAGGGCGGCGCGCTGGAAATGGTGCAGTTGTGGGTCAACCTGCCGGCCAAGGACAAAATGACCGATGCCGGCTACCAGACCATCCTCGACGGCGATATCCCGTCGTTACCCCTGGCCGACAACGCCGGCAGCCTGCGCCTGATTGCCGGTGAGTTTGCCGGTAAACAAGGCCCGGCCCGCACCTTCACGCCGATCGACGTGTGGGATGTGCGCCTCAATGCCGGTAAGTCTGTGACCCTCGACCTGCACGCCGGGCGCAACACCGCGCTGGTAGTGCTCAAAGGCACGGTGCAGGTCAATGGCCAGGAACTGGTGCGCGAAGGGCAACTGGCGTTGTTCGAACGCGACGGCGACCAACTCGCCCTGGAGTCGAACAACGATGCGATGTTCCTGCTGCTCAGCGGCGAACCCATCGACGAGCCTATCGTCGGCCACGGCCCGTTCGTGATGAACACCGAGCAAGAGATCCACCAGGCTTTTGCTGACTTCCAGTCCGGCCAATTCGGCCAGATGCATCACTGATTCACCCCCGCAACACCCAACCCAGATAGCCAGGCCGGTTTACCGGCCAAGGATGGCTGTCGCCCATGGAAAAGAGGAAGCACTCATGACTACTCCCTACAAGCGTCTGGACAAGGACAACGCCGCCGTTCTGCTGGTTGATCATCAGGCTGGCCTGCTGTCTCTGGTGCGAGATATCGAACCGGACAAGTTCAAGAACAACGTGCTGGCCCTGGCCGACCTGGCCAAGTACTTCAAGCTGCCGACCATCCTAACCACCAGCTTCGAAACCGGCCCCAACGGCCCACTGGTACCGGAGCTGAAGGCACTGTTCCCGGACGCGCCGTACATTGCGCGCCCTGGCCAGATCAATGCCTGGGACAACGAAGATTTCGTCAAGGCGATCAAGGCCACCGGCAAGAAACAACTGATCATCGCCGGTGTGGTAACCGAGGTTTGCGTGGCGTTCCCTGCGTTGTCGGCTCTGGCTGAAGGGTTTGAGGTGTTCGTGGTGACGGACGCGTCCGGCACCTTCAACGAAATCACCCGCGATTCGGCCTGGGACCGCATGTCGGCCAGCGGCGCGCAACTGATGACCTGGTTCGGCCTGGCCTGTGAGCTGCACCGCGACTGGCGCAACGATATCGAAGGCTTGGGTACCTTGTTTGCCAACCATATCCCGGACTATCGCAACCTGTTTACCAGCTATAACGCGCTGACTGGCGCCAAGTAAGCGCAAGACCCAAGGGTTGCCACATACCCTCTGTGTGGAGCGGGTTAGTGTGGGAGCTGGCTTGCCTGCGATGGCATCACCTCGATTCATCAGTCATACCGAGGTGTCCGCATCGCAGGCAAGCCAGCTCCCACAAAAAGCCTGCTTTCACATTAAGCCAGCTCCCACATTTTGTGCTGCGCTATACCCGCTATCTTCAATTCATGCGATCTTCTCGCCATACACCCTGGAGTCGCCTGGATGCCCTCATTTATCGCTGATCACCCGATGCTGTGCGCCGTGGCGCTGATCTTTATCGACATCGCTGTGTGGCGGCTTATTTCCGCCAACCTCGCCAACTGGAAACTGGCGGCGCGCCTGGCGATCTTTGCGGTGTTCAGCGCCGTGCTGTTCAACGACGGCATGAACCCCATGCAGCTTGCGCCCTATGGCGACAACACCGCCTTGCACCTGGCGGCCACGGCGTTGCAGATCGGCTGGTGGCTGTTCGCAGCGCGCACCCTCACGGTATTGCTCGGCACGGTCATGATGAATCGCGTCGGGCACGGCGGGCGCTTGTTGCAAGACCTGCTGGGCGCAGTGATCTTCCTGATCGCGATCATCGCCGCCATGGCCTACGTACTCGACCTGCCGGTCAAGGGCGTGCTCGCCACCTCCGGCGCGGTGGCGATCATCGTCGGCCTGGCGCTGCAAAGCACCTTGAGCGACGTGTTTTCCGGGATCGTGCTCAACACCACCAAGCCGTATCAGGTGGATGACTGGATCTCCATCGACGGCACCGAAGGGCGCGTCACCGACATCGACTGGCGCGCCACGCGCCTGCAAACCTCCCAGGGCAGCATGGCGGTGATCCCCAACTCCCTGGCGGCCAAGGCCAAGATCATCAACTTCTCACGCCCGGCGGACATGTTCGGCCTGGCGGTCAGCCTGCAAGTCAGCCCGCATGCGCGCCCGCAAACCGTGATCGAAGCGCTGGAGCGTGCGATGCAAGGTTGCCGACCATTGCTGGCCAAACCCGCGCCCAGCGTGGCGTTCAAGGCTTCGGCCAGTGGCGGCGTGGAATACGAGATCAGCGGGTTCGTGCCGGCCATGGGCCAAAAGCGGGAAGTGCGTAACCAGCTTTACGACCTGGCGTTCCGTCACCTGCAAGCAGCGGGCGTGGGCCTGCTGTCGGCCACCGAAAGCAGCGCGCCGCCGGTGATGTCCCACGCACGGGCATTGCTGGAGCGTTCGTCGATTTTCTCCACGTTGCGCCAAGAGGAAAAAGACACCTTCAGCCAGAACATGACCCTGCACACCTATCGTGCCGGCGAGATGATCCTGCCGGCGGGGGAGGTCAGCGACCATTTGTTTATCGTCGAGTCCGGCGTGGTCTCGGTGATGTTGATCAAGGATGGCCACAAGTTCGAAGCCGGGCGCATGGGGCCGGGCGAGGTGATTGGCGAGTCGGGGATTTTGTCCGATCAAGCGGCGCTGGCGGACTTCACCGCCAAGACCTTCTGCACGCTGTACCGCATCGAGAATGAGTACCTCAAACCCTGCCTGGACGCGCGCCACGACATCAGCGAAGCGATGAAGGCGCTGCTGGATTTCCGCCTGCACGCCGCGCAGGCCCTGACCCAGGACGCGCCGGTGGTGCCGGTCAAGAAAGGCTTTTTGCAATGGCTGCGTAACCGCGGGTTGTGAGCCCGTAACGCCATATCTTCGGGATATAACGCGATCTAAATGTGGGAGCGGGCTTGCTCGCGAATACGGTGGGTCAGTCGCCTATGCATCGACTGACACTACGCATTCGCGAGCAAGCCCGCTCCCACATTCAGACTGAGTTGTTTCAGTTGGAAGGTGCGCACCGGGTTCGGCGCGCACTGCTGGTTGCTCAATGACTCAAATACACCGGGCTGTCGGTGGACAGCGAAGCTTTTACCGCGTGGGTCATGTCGGTGATCAGCGCTTCTTCGCGGTCCTCACTTAATGCCTTGAGGGTAATGGCCACCACTTCTTGCGGGGTGCTTTTTGGCGCCTGCACATCCGCCACCATGTCAGTGTCGATATAGGCCGGGTGTACGCCGATCACCAAGATGTTCTGCTCGCGCAATTCACCACGCAGGCCATTGGTAAGACCCCACTGCGCCGACTTGGAGGTGCTGTAGCCGCCGGAGCCGGGCGGGCTCAGCCAGCTCAGTACCGAGAGGATATTGATCAACGCACCGCCACCTTGTTTGGCCAGGATCGGCGCAAAGGCGCGGCTCAGGCGCAAGGTGCCGAAGGTGTTCACCTCAAAGTGCTGTTGCAGGTTTTCGATGCTGTCTTCGGCCAGCAACGAGCCGTACTTGAGCCAGCCCGCGTTGTTGATCAACACACTCACATCGCCGCACTGCTCGGCGGCGCGCTGCACGCTGGCCGGGTCGGTAATGTCCAGGGCAATCGGCGTGCTGCCGGGGATATCCACACTGGCCGGGTCACGTGCACCGGCATACACCTTGGCCGCACCCGCTGCCAGCAGCGCGGTGACAAACGCTTTGCCCAGGCCACGATTGGCACCGGTAACCAACACCACTTTTCCACGAATATCCATGATGCACTCCAGGCAACGAATTAGGTTTAATAATGAAACCGTTTTTATCTTGAGCCTGTTGGTCCTATAATGCAACCTAATATTTATGCATGCCCGGAGGCCCGACGATGAAACGCAAATGCCTGGAAGGCGACTGCTGCCCGGTCGCCCGCGCGCTCGACGTGGTGGGGGATTGGTGGACGCTGTTGATCATCCGCGACGCCTACGCCGGGGTGACGCGCTTTGGCGACTTTCAAAAACGCCTGGGCGTAGCGAAAAACATCCTCGCCACGCGCCTCAAGGACATGGTCGAACAAGGCCTGTTGCAAACCAGTGAAGTGGGCGCGCGCAGCGAATATCAACTCACCGACAAAGGCCGCGCGCTGATGCCGGTACTGGTAACCCTGGCGCAATGGGGCGAAACCTTCACGCAGCCGGCCGATGGCAGCACCCACTTGCTGGATGCGCGCTTGCTCAAGCCGCTGCGCAAGGTTGAGATCGTGTCCGAAGACGGCCGGGTGCTGGGCCTGGAAGACATCATCACCCAGATGCCAGCGGCATAACGACTGGGCCATTGTGGCGAGCAGGCTGTTGTGGCAAACAGGCTTGTTATGGAAAACAGGCTTGTTGTGGCGAGCAGGCTTGCCCTGCGTTGGGCTGCGAAGCAGCCCCAGCTCTTTCTGCCTGACTCACCGCGCCGCCTGGATTGGGGCGGCTTCGCCACCCAACGCAGGGCAAGCCTGCTCGCCACAAAGGGAACATGGCGACCTGAAACGCTCTCAGGCAAAGCCTCCAAGACCTCAGGGGCATTTTCTTCAATACCACCGCAGCTCAGCCCTTTACCGTGAAGTCATCGTCACTCGGCATCACCAAAAGGAACTGCAATGAGCTTGATCATCTCCATGGCCGCCTTCGCTTTGGCCACTTCCATCACCCCCGGCCCGGTCAATGTGGTGGCGCTCAGCTCCGGCGCGCGCTTTGGCTTTGCCGCCAGCCAGAAACACGTAGTCGGCGCCGCCGTGGGCTTCACCTTGCTGCTGGTGCTGATCGGCCTGGGCCTGCATGAAGTGCTGGTGCGCTGGCCGATCCTCACCCAGTTGATCCAGTGGGGCGGGGTCGCCTTTTTGCTGTACATGGCCTGGAAACTCGCGGTCGACGATGGCCGACTCGACGCCGAAGGCACTGCCACCGCGCCATCGATGCTCTACGGCGCGATCATGCAATGGCTCAACCCCAAAGCCTGGCTGGCCTGTGTGGCGGGCATGGGCTTGTTCGTGGCCGATGGCGATGCGCGCCAAGTGTGGCTGTTTGCGGCGCTGTACCTGGTGATCTGCTACCTGTCGGTGGCGTGCTGGGCCTACGCCGGCACGTTTTTGCGGCGCTACCTGAGCAACCCCCAAGGCGTGCGCCTGTTCAACCGCTCAATGGCCGCGTTGCTGGTGGCCAGTGTGGGTTATTTGCTGATGGCTTGAGCAAGTCGCGGTACTGGCCCGGCGTAGCGGCGAAATGCAGTTTGAAGGTGCGCTGAAAATGCGCCTGGTCGGCAAACCCGGCGGCCAGGGCTACATCGGCGATCAGCTCGCCATTGCGCAATTGCGTGCGGGCAAACTGAATGCGCCGGTTGACCAGAAACGCATGGGGCGTGAGCCCGTAATACTGCTTGAACGCACGAATCAAATACGACGGCGACAGCTCGGCCGCCAGGCAAATATCCTCCAGCTTCAACGCTTCGGTGCAGTGCGCACGGATGTACTCGGCGGCGCGCTCCAGCTTGTGGTTGACCTCACGCAGCGGCGTCAAAGACGGGTTCAGGCGCTGCTGCACCTCGGTGAAATAACTCACCAGCGCACTCTCTTTCTGCAGCAACTCGGCCTGCTCATCCAACAGAATGCCGTACAGCTCGATCAGGCCGTTATACAACACCGTGTCGCGGGTATGCGGCGTATTGAACGGCCGATAACCCTGCTCGGTACTGAAACCCAGCTGGTATTGCAGGTCCGTCAGCCACGGTGTGTCGAGGTAAATCATGTGATACGACCAATGCTGGTCGTGGATCGGGTTGCACGCGTGCACATCACCGGGGTTCATCAACACCACCGTGCCGGCGCTGATCTCGAAGGTCTGCGCGCCATAGTGGTAATAACTGCGCCCGCGGGTGATGGCGCCGATGGAAAAATGCTCGTGGGCGTGACGGGTGTAAGTGACCTTGCGCCCGTCGGCGATGGTGCGTGCCTCAATGAACGGCAAGCGCTCGTCACGCCAGAAGCGTGGCGCGTGCGCGAGGTGAGGCGGGGTGTTCAGCGACATGGCGGTGGCTCCATCCCTTGAGGCGAGTTGCGATCATTGCACAGAGCGCCGGAGTCGTCAGCTTCAAAGCTGCTTGGACAAAAACACCCGGCTGCTGCCTTCGGGCTGGCAGGGTATTTCACCCAACCGCACCCACCCCTGTTTCTCGTAAAACCCCGGTGCCTGAAAACTCAGGGTGTACAGCACCGCATGCTGGCAGCCCCGGCGCCGCGCCTCGTCTTCGAAGGCCTGCAGCAACCGGCTGCCCAGGCCCGAACCGCGCAGGGCGTCGGGCAAGTGGAACAGGTCGAGGAAGGCCATGCCCAGGGTGGTTTTACCCGTGATGCCACCGAGCAGCTGCTGAGTGTCCGAGTCTTTGAGCAACACCATCAACGGCCGACGATCATTGCCGCCGGTGACGGCCTCATTGAACGCGGCAAGGCCATCGCCCAGCAGGCGCTCGGCGTCGGGGTTGGGTTGGTCGCTGATTTCAATCATGCTCATGCGTTCTCGCTCCTCAAAGCCGCTGGCGCACCATGTGCATCAGCCGTTCACCCACCTGATCAAAGCCTTTGTTCTGCGCCACCACCTGTGCGCCTTCCATCAGCAGAGACAGCTCCTGCGAGCGGCCGAAGGTGTGGGCCGGGTTCGTCTAGCGCTTAGAACATCCTCCACGGAGCCTAACACCGTCAGCGACTCACACTCGCTGCCAACCGCCCATGTTGTCGGCCTTGATTTCGAAATCGATGGCTTCGCGGTAAGCGTCGCCAAGATTGGCGTGCAGCCCCCCGCCGAGTGCTTGGGTAGGCTGCCATGTTTGCGTCTCTGGATCGAACACTTCGGCATCGTCACCGGCGGTGTCATCCATCTTGTTGCGCAAGGGGGTGTCGTTATCAATTCGGTGTTCGAGGCTGGCCCAGAGTTTGGTATTCGAATTGACCAGCGGGAAATCTGCCTGGTTTTCCGTCTTGCCCCTTGGGGACATGCTTGTATGCGAGGCCTGGGGCTCGCGATCCAGGGGAGCACGGTGAGCTGCTTCATGCATGTGTTGGATGTGCGAAGGGGGAGTGTAGGGTGTACGGGTGATTGGAAACATGGACGTACCTCGGCGATCTTTAAGAGAAAGTATCGCCAGAACCTGATCCGGCGATTCCTTTCGAAAACTACAGAGCCCTGCCAAGGCATTCAATAAGGTGATTTTTTGCAGATGTAACTGCTCAAAACTGCTGGTGACTGCGCTCATGTAACGATGGGTGCGGTCTATAGGCCGTGGCTCAAAACCGCGTATGACGTTTCAACTTGGCTGTCAGAAAAGGCAATAGAGGCGCGCTTCTTACCTGTTGCAACACAGTTGCCCGTTCAATGATGGCTGACGGGCGTAAATCCCGTTACATAAACACGACCAGAAAGTTAACGGCCTAAAGGCCCATCACCATCTCATGCCACGCCATCCCGCCATGCTCCGACGGCGACGGCTGCACATAGCCGTAACCCATGCGCGTATACAACGGTACATGCTGCTCCTTGCACATCAAATGAATCGTCCGCTTGCCCATCGCCTGCATGCGCTGCACAAACTCAGTCATCAACAGCCTGGAATAACCCTTACCCTGCTGCGCCGGGTCGACCACCACCGACATGATCACCACATTCGGCGCCTCGGCCGCATGCCCCACCAACTCCTTGAACGCCTCATCCGACATCACCACCTGATGGGCGCAGCCACAATTGATAAACCCCACCACCGCGCCATCCGCCTCCAAAATCAAAAAGCCCTCGGGGTACTGCGCAATACGCGTGGCGATCTTCTCCAGCGTCGCCGCTTCATCGCCTTCGTAGGCGCTGGTTTCGATTTCAAAGCAACGCGCGGCGTCGGCGGGTAGGGCGTTGCGGAAGGTGAGGGCGGGCATGGGAGGTTCCTGGGGCATTAAGCGAAAGGCCACATCATAAAGAAACATCCAGTGCCTGACACAGATTGTGATGATGGCAAACAAGCTCACCGTGGCGAGGGGGCTTGCGCTAATGCCAGTCAGTTAAGGCATAGCCGGTAATTGTGGCGAGGGAGCTTGCTCCCGCTGGGCTGCCCAGCAGCCCCACCTTTTTTGGCGCTTCTCCCCCCCCCCGGGCCGAGGCCCCCCCCCCCCCAAGCCCGGGGTTTTCCCCCGCACTTTTCCCCAAAACAAAAAGGAGGGTGG